>DASXGO010000154.1:0-2150 GCA_036489055.1 Candidatus Cybelea sp.
GCCGGCTCCTTGCGCGATGGAGTGCAACAGCTTTGGGCTATATTCGGGTTCGCTAAAAACCGCGTGGACGTGATGCTGCTTGGCGAGATCGATGAGCTGCGCGACTTGCTGCGGGTTCGGCTCTTGGCCCGGGTTGCGCTCCACAAAGCCCAGCGTCGTGATGCCGAAGCGATCGTTATAGTACTCCCATGCGTTGTGAAAGACGATCATGTAGCGATGTGAAGGCGGAACTGTTGCGATTCGTGCTCGAATCCATCGGATCAGACCGTCGAGCTGCCGGCCGTAGCTCGCCGCGTTGCGCCCGTACGCGTCCGCGTGACTTGGATCGGCTGTCACGAGCGCGTCGCGAATCTTAGCCACGTATTGTTTCGCCAGTACGGGGTCCATCCAGAGATGCGGATTATCGTTTTTGATCGGCAGGCCGTCGGCGCAAACGACGACGCGCAGGTCGCGCGATGCGGCATCGCGCAGCAGTCGGTCGAGCCACGTCTCGAGCCCCGCGCCGTTTTCGACGAGCATCTTGGCGTCGGCCACCGTTGCGACGTCTTGCGGTGCGGGCTGAAAGGTTTCCGGCGAGGCTCCGATCGGGACGATGTTCTTCACGCTCACGTACGCACCGCCGGCGCCCTGCACGAACGAATTCAGTGTCGAGATCGTCGTCGCAACCGGCATTTTCTGCGTCGCCGTAACCTTGTCACCCTGAGCCGTAACCTTGTCACCCTGAGCTTGTCGAAGGGCGAGGGGCGACTTCTGCGCACAGCATGCCAGAAGGACTCCCAAAGCAATCGCAGTGACGACTTTCACCGGCACGCGTCGCACCGTCCGAAAAACTCCATTGCGTGACCGTCGAGCTCAAAGCTGTGCGCCGTACGCAGCGATTCGGCAAACTGCTCGATCGCGGTACAGTCGACGTCTTCGACGCGACCGCATTCCGCGCAGATGGCGTGATGGTGATGGTGCGCCGGCTCGCACAGCATGAAGGTCGCCTCGCCGTCGGCATCGGCGCGCTCGGTCACCTCGCCTTTTGCGCGCAGTCGGTCGAGCGTGCGATAGACGGTCGAAAGCGACACGCTGCCTGCGCCTGAGCGCTTGAGCCGGGCGAAGATTTGTGCCGCCGAGAGAAACCGCGGCTCGCGCGCAAGGACTGCAGCGATCGCCTCGCGCGGCCGCGTTACGTAATCTGCACGAGCTCCCACACGGGCATTATTTGCGAACTATTCGCAAAATCCTCTTAGCCCTACGTCGGCGTCGGGCTCGGCGAGGGCGACGGGCAGGTCGCGATCTCCGCCTTCTCCTTCGCATGGAGCTGATCGCGCCAGTACTGCGACGTTTCGCTCCATGGCGGCAACGTAAGGTCAACGGCTTGGGCGCGCGTTTGAATCTTGGGGATCACGTCGTTGAACGCGCTCGGGACAACGCCGTTCGCATCGTTCACGCGGTTTGCAAGCGCGAGCCATGCGTCGGCCAGGATCATGGTAGGAAGCCCACGCGCCGCCGCGGCACACGACGCGTTGAGCTGCCCGGCGACGTCGGCTTCCAGCACGAGTGCCCACGCCGTCAGCGCCGCTATTTGCGTGAAGAGCCCCTCAGTTTGGCTTTCGCTCGAGCAAACGCTCTTCAGAATGTCGTGTTCTTCGCTCAACGTGGAAAGGACGTCCGCTATGGCCCCGTAGCGCGCAAGTAACGGGCCTTGCGAAGTGCGGGGTGCGTGGCGATCGTAATCCCGCAACCGCCCCGACATGTCGTCGATCGTCTGGCCGTTGCAGCGACTGACCGCGATTTCTATGGCCGCAGCAGGGCGCGCGGCGACTGCCGGAACGGTCGCCATAGAAAACGTCAGCCAAACCAACACCGCTTGCTGGAGCTTGCTCATCTGCTTTGACAGGTGCCCAGCCTGATGCGTACAATCCTCCAGGTCGCCGCCGCGCCGAGTACGGCGTGTCACCCTGGATGTGTCACCCCGAGCGGAGTCGAGGGGCGAGCGGCAGGCGCGTGGGGATGTAGCTCAGCTGGTAGAGCACTTGCTTCGCATGTAAGGGGTCGGGGGTTCGAGTCCCCCCATCTCCACCATCGGAAACGCCTTATTCTTTGAGGAGTTTTGGCGTTGCCGCTTACGCGGCCTCGGCTGAAAGGCAACGCACCCGCGGTCG
>DASXGO010000133.1:0-17334 GCA_036489055.1 Candidatus Cybelea sp.
TCGCACGTATTGTCCGGCCGGGGCGTCGGGCCGTGCACGCAGTTGATGCAGCGTGCTAAAATCTTTGCAGCCGAGGTCTTTCCAGAGCCGCGCGGACCGGAAAAGAGGTATGCGTGTGCGATTTTTCCGCTTTCTATGGCCGCCGTCAGCGTTCGTACGACCGGGACTTGGCCTACGAGGTCGGCAAATTCGAGTGGGCGCCAGGTGCGGTAGAGGGACACGGATGCCACCCTTTAGCAGGCCGTTTCACGTCGCCTGCCGGAGGGTATGGTTGCAACGAGGCACCCTGGTGGGCGGTTATGAGAGTTGCTTCCCAGGCGGCGGCGCCTGGCTATTTGTGGGATAGAAAAGATATCCGTGGATTTACGTGTAGCGCTTCAAGAGCGGTTCGGCTTTGTTGGTTTTTACCCAGGCCAGGAGGAGGTCGTTTCGCGCGTTTTGCAGGGGCAAGACACGCTGGCGATTCTCGCAACCGGCGCCGGGAAGAGCCTGACGTACCAGCTCCCGGCACTTCTGCTCGAGGGGACGACGGTCGTCGTCAGCCCATTGATCGCCCTGATGAAAGACCAACTCGACATGCTTCGCGAGCGCGGCATCACGGATGTCGTCGCGCTGAACTCGACGCTATCGGAGGATCAGGAGATGCGCGCCCGCGAGCGCATCCGGACCGGAAAGATTCGCATCGTTTATACGACTCCAGAGAAGCTCGAGGACGAAGTGTTCTTGCGACTGCTCCAGTCGATCCGCGTACCGCTCTTCGTCGTTGACGAAGCCCATTGTATCAGCCAATGGGGGCACGACTTCCGGCCTGCCTACCTCGCACTCGGCGGAGTGATCGCGAAATTAGGCCATCCGACCGTCTTGGCGTTGACGGCGACCGCGACGCCTTCCGTGCGCGAAGACATTCTCCATCAGCTCGGCATCGAGCAAGTAAAGCCGATCGTTCGCGGCTTCGACCGCCCGAACTTGATCTATGAAGCCCGCAAAGCCGACAAGGAAGCCGATAAGCTCAAGATCCTCGCTTCGCTCTTTTCCGGAGACGAGACGTTGGACGGCACCGGCATCATCTATACCGCTACGATCAAGAATGCGCTGGAAGTTCAACGATTCTTAACCAGCGAGCTCGGCATACCCGCGGCGGTCTACCACTCGAAACTGCACAAAGAGGACCGGACGTCGGTTCACAATCTCTTCATGGACGAGTCGATCCGAGCGGTCGTAGCAACCAATGCGTTCGGCTTGGGCATCGACAAGCCGAACATCCGTTTCGTCGTACACTACGACCTGCCCGGCTCGCTGGAGGCGTACACTCAGGAGGCCGGGCGAGCCGGACGCGACGGTTTGCCGTCACGCTGCATCTTGATTTACCGCATGAGCGATACCCGGGTGCAGAACTACTTCCTCACCGGAAAGTATCCGGACGTCGAGGAAGTCCAGCGCGTCTTCGGAACGATCGAAGTCTTCGGCGAACAGGCCGCCGGCGTTTCGATGATCGATCTCCGGAAGATATTACAGCTCCCGCTCACGAAGCTCAAAGTCATCTTGGCGCTTCTCAAGAAATCCGGTTATATCGAGCACGTCGGCAAATCGGCGTACGGGCTCACCGAAGCCGTACGCAAACATCGCGACCTGATGTTGAACCTGGCGAACTACGAGACGAAGAAATCCTACGACCAGAGCAAACTTGCGATGATGCTGCAGTACGCCGAGACGATGTCGTGCAGGCGGCGCTTCATTTTGAACTACTTCGGAGAGGATTTCGACGTCCTCAACTGCGGCGCGTGCGACAGCTGCCTGCGTGCGGTGCGACGGGGCGTCGAATCGCAGGCCGCTACCGGCGGCTTCAGAATTGCCGACGTCGTGCGCCACAGTAAGTTCGGCGTCGGGACGGTCGAGCGCGCGGAACGGGACCTGGTGACCGTGCTCTTTCCGAGCGTCGGATACAAGACGCTGCTGGCCTCGGCAGTTCGACGCGCCGAAGCGCAAATTGCGTAGAAGCGCGGCCAAACTCGTCGCGATTTCCGCCGCGCTGTACGTCGCGGTATCGGCCCAAACTCCGTCTCCGTCGCCTTCGCCTTCACCGAGCGCCGCACCGTCGCCGGGCCTCAACGTCGGGCCGACGCCGACTCCTCCCCCGATCGTCGTGACGCCGGCTACGGCCGCGGTACCAGTCGGGCACCCGCTCGATCTCACGGTCGGCTCCGCCATCGCGCCGCTGACCGCCACGATCGCCGATCCGTCCATCGCTGGAATCTCGGTCGACCAGGCGGCGCAGCGCGTCACCTTGATGGGAAAGATTCCCGGCACCACGACGGTGACGATCGCCGACGCGCGCGGCTTACGGCGCGACGTCTCGGTGCGGGTCGCGTACTACGCCGGATCGATCGCCGACCGCATTGCACTCGACATCACCGGGGATCCGGCTTCGGCGGAGTTCGTGCGCGAGCAGGTCGCGCAAGCCGTACGCGGGGCCGCACAGGCCCGTCCAAGTGCGCAGGTGGTCGTAACATCCGACGACGTGCCGTTACATCGTCCGATCCAACAGGACGACGTCGCGTCGTTTAACGTGCCGGTGCTGATCCAAGGCAACGGTCTCTTTGAAGTAGACGGCTCGAGCCGGGTCGACGTCGCGAATGTGGCTGTGCCGCGCATTTCTCCCGATTCGCTGATGGTTAGCGACTATCCGGAGCGCTTGACCGAGAACGGGACGCTCTTCACGGCCGATCTGCGTCGCGAGCAGCCGTCGCGGTTTCTCTACTTCCATTACAACCCGCCCGGCCAGCCGAATCGCCGGATCGTGCTGCGAGCGGAAAACGCTTCGCGCGAGCCCGCGATCGTGCAGTTCATTAGCGGCCGAGGCGGACCGTCACCAAACGAGATGGAGGTCGGGCACACCGCCACCAAACGATTTCTCGTCAACGTCGTTCAAAATCAAGGACGTCTTTTGACGTTGGCCGGGAGCAGCGCCACCCAGATCGTCATGCAAGACCTTCCCGCCGGTACCATTGCGTGCAATCTGTTACAACTGCGGGTACTCTCGGGCGGGAACGTTCATCTCACGCTCTTTGCGCAGAACGCCGACGACACTCCCGACTCAGCCGTCGCCGGCTCCGGACTGCTGGAGGGATCGCACCTGCACGCGCGCGGCATCTATCCAATCGCGGAGTTCCACTTTGCCACGCAGTGGCGGGTCAACGGCGATTATCTCGAGCTTCCGGTCGGGCAAATTCCCTTGCCGAACCATCTCCAAGGCCAGGCGCTGGCCGGCGATTACGGCGTTCTGCAATCTTTCGTCGTCGACATACAGAACCCGATGGGCACGCCGCAGGCGATTGCGATTTACGAAAATCCACGCGGCGGACGCGCCACCGGAACGTACCTGATCGACGGCGTGCTCGTGCAGTCGCACCAAGTTCCGCCGTACTCGCGGTACAAAGTGCGTCAGTACGTCGTCCCGGCCCACGGTTTCGTGCGCGTAACGATCGTTACGATGCCGGAGGCAGGATCGAGCCTCCCGCTGCGCCTCGTCTTCGCGCCCGACGATGGAAGCGTCGCGCCAGGCGCGCCCGGCTCACCGATTTACTGAAGCGTAGATCCGCTCCATCTGCACGGCGCTCGCGTCCCACGAGAATCGTGCGACGGCGCCGGCGCGAACGCGTCTCGCGCGCGCATCGTCCTCACCGGCAAGCGCCGCGGCGAGCGCTCCCGCCCACGCCTTCGGGTCGTCGGCGCCCGCGACGCGCGCATCGCCTCCCGCCACTTCAGGCAGCGAGCTTCGTTCGGAGACGACGCACGGCACGCCGGCGCATAGCGCCTGTGCGGCCGCGTAACCGAAGCCTTCGTAACGCGACGGCACCGCTGCCACCGCACAAGTCTCGTACAGCCTCAGCAACTCGGCACGCGCGACGTATCCGCACATCTCCAGTCGCGACGCAACGTTGAGCCGCGCGGCGAGTGCCGCGCACTCGCGTGCGTACGGCGTCGGCGGCCCGACCGCGACGAGACGCGCATCCGGAAGATCCACGAGCGCTCGAACGAGCACTTCGAGGTTCTTGCGTGGTTCGATCGTACCGACGGCAAGAATCGTTCGGCCGTCACCCGCGGTGCGCGCCAGCGTGGCGAAGTCCCGTGCAACTCCGGGATAGACCACGTTGACGCGCTGCGGATCGATACTCGAACATAAGTCCAGCAACTCGTGACGCGAAAAATTCGAATCCGTGACGACGTAAGCCGCGTTCGCGTACCGTCGTAGCGAAAACTCTCCAAAATAGTAGCGCGCGTACCCCGGCGCGTGCGACTGCACCGCGTGCCAAGCGAGATCGTGTACCGTAACGACGACCGGCAATCGGACGCGCAGCGGCATCGTTCCGGCGGCGCAGTGAAGGATCTGCGCCCGCGCCGCTCGGGCCCGGCGCGGAAGGACGAGCTGATCCCAGATCAGCCGGCGGTCGAATCGCCACGGGTCGAGCCGCGGCTCGCAGAGTGATACGACGTCGAGTCCGCGCTTGCGCAACGCCTCGTCTAAACCGCGAACGTACTCTCCGATCCCCGTAGCGGTGCCGACCGTGAGTTGCGCGTCGAGCGCAACCTTCACCGCATATCGCGTTCCAGCGCGCGAACCATCAGGGCGTCGGGACCGATCGCCCGCGCCCGCCGCAAATATGCCGCCGCTGCGCGCCGGTCGCCGTTCTGCCATGCGACGACGCCGAGTCCGGCGATCGCGTCGGCACTGCCGGGGTTAATGTCGCCGGCACGAGCGAAGAGCTGTTGCGCGCGCACGCGATCGCCGAGAAGGTCGGCTTGGTTTGCGGCTTCGACGAGGTAGCGCTCCGAGAGTGGTGCAAGCGCAGCAGCGCTCTCGAAATCGCCGTCCGCACGCACGAGCCAGCGATGCTGCGCCCCGCTACCCGGAATCTGCCGCCAAGCCTGACGATTCGCAAGACGTCCCATCTTCCATGAGGCTTGCGCGACGGCATCGGGATGCGTCCCGCTGCGCGCGAGCCGATCCCGTAGGAGCGCTTCAAGCGCATACCCCGCCGCCGGATCCTGCGATCCAAGCCGCTGCGCCGCCGCATCCACCGCGGCCGGATCCGGAGCAGCCAGAAAATACTCCGCCGCCAGCGTACCTTGTCCGCGGAGAAGCGCCGTACGCGCCAGCAGCTCGTCGCGCACCGGCGAGGCCGGCAGGCGCACCGCATATTGTTCGGCTCCGTTCGCATCGCCGCGCGCGAGTGCTTGTTCTGCGAGCGTCGCTTCGACGTATGCGGCGGGCGCAATTGAATCGAGTACGCGATAGACGGCAAGTCCGAAGTTCGACGGAATGCGACGCGGGAGGGTCGCCGGTGCTGCGGCGGAGGAGTTCAGTGCGTCGGATGCGAGCTGTACGGCCGCAAGCGCTACGAGCGCGCCGGCCGCGACGACGCCGAGCACCAGCCTGAAGAGTGGGTACCGCCGGGAGGGCAACGTCAGAACTTGACGGTGAAGTTGACGTCCTCGCGCGTCTGCGTCTGTCCGTTGATCGGCTGCGCGCCGTCTTGGAAACGGTCTTGATACGCGCCGATCGAGAGGGAGCTCGAAATTCGCGGGATGCTGAAGGTGAGATTACCGCCATACGTATTGTTGATCGTGTCGAGATTCAGCAATCCCGGCATACCGTAGCCGCCGTAGAGATGTTGCGCGTCATAGTCTAAGTTCAGCGTCAGACCGCGCACGACCGGAACGGAGACTCCGGCGCCGAGCGAGAGGCGGCTCATGTCGGCATAGTTGGGAACCATTAGAGGGGCGCCGGAGCCCGGCAGCTGCCAGGACGAGGCGCTGCTGAGCGGCGCGACTGAAAACGTATTGGATTCGTCGCGGCCGACGTGCTCGTACTCGCTCGAGAGATTGACGCTAAGGTCACGCTTCCAGGCACGCACGTTGAAGTTTGCGCCGGCCCCGTAGGTCGCGTCGTGCAATCCCAATTGTGGCGGCGATGCATTCGCGTCGCTCTGACCTTGGAACCGGACTGCTCCGATCTGTGCCGTCGAGGACGTAAGATTGGAAGCACTGATTTGGGGCGCCATGAATGCGAGCGTACCGGGCTCAGGAGAAATCGCCGGAAGCGGCGCGACCGGCTGGTACGCGGCGGTGTAATGCGAGTTCGGCGGTACGAGCGTCGAATCGTCGTCCGTTGACGGCGCAGGTAAAGAGTAATGAACGGGGTTCGACAACGCATCGATCGTCGGCGCGCCTGGAAACGCCCCGGCATCCTGCGCGGCGAGATCGCGCAGGGCGATGCGATCGTCGGCAAAGGCTGCAGGGCCGCCGGTGGTCGTGTGTTTGGTGTTAGCCGAAGGAACCGCGAGTGCCAGCTCGCGCAAAGGAGACTCACTTGCGCGGTCGCCTTGCGCCGCCGCGAACGATGCGCGGAAATCAGAGGTCTCGCCAAAGAGGCTCAGCATCAGCTGCAGTCCCATGTCCACCCGTTCGGGCGCCGGAAGCGCAACAGCGCGCGCGACACCCAAGCCGAGCGTCAACACTAACGCTGTTCCTGCCACCACGCCGACGAACCGACGCACCTAACCTCCGCTCAATGACGTATCCGCCCGCGAACTCGATGCCATTAAAGTCGCCTCCGGCGGAAGGTTTAGCTTGGAGGTCGAGCCTCTTCTCCCCTTGCGAGAAACCGCCGGGCGATCAAGATGGCCGCATAATCGTCAATCGGGCGCGGCGGCAGCTGCAGACCTATTGGGACGAGTTTGCGCCATCCGCGGGGAGGGTGTTCGCGGAAATAGAGCGCCCGCGCTCCACGGCTCGTTTCGTATTCGTCGACGAGATGCACCGGAAGACCGAGCGGATCGAGAGCGGCCCGTACGGCACGGGCGTTCGTGCCCTTTCCAAGTGCGATGGCGGAGATCGCGCGAGACGCCGCCAGGGCCTCGATACAATCGGGCAAGCGCTCGACCGGTTCAATGCCGGCGGTAACGACCGCTCCCGTCATCTCGACCAGCGCGTACCCGGCCTTCCTGCGCCCGGGGTCGACGCCGATGACGGCCGGCGCGCTCACGGCGCCGCGGTCAAAACGATCACGATCGGAATCCCGCCGACGTGCGGAAAAAAATCCTCTGCCGCAAAAGCGGTAAGCACGAACGTCCCCGCCTTGCCGAGCCGTTGTTGCATTTGCGCGGCGTCGGGGATGAGCTGAATCGGCTGAACGTTTGAGAGAAACGGCGGAAGCCGTAACCGCCGCGCGGTGAGCGATACGTAATTTTCAAGCTGGATCAGTGCGATGTTGATACTCGCACCGCTACGGCCCGGAATAACCACCTGCGCGATCACTTGTCCCTTTTGAAAGTAACGGACGTCTTGCGTGACGTTGATCGCAAAGTGGATCTCGTCGTTCTCGAAGAGGTTCTGATCCGACGTAACGGTGAGCATGACGGGGGCCTGCGAGACCGCTGCGGCAGTGGTGAGATCGTTCGCGACCCCACGCAGCTTCTTCTCGGCGTCAGCCGGGATCGCGTACGGACGCAGACCGAGGCGGGGGTACGTCGTGTTGACGTACTTGACGGCAAAGAAATAGTAGTCGCGAATCGTCGAGAGCCGCTGGGTCTGCGTGGCCGACTTTGGAATGATGCGGTAAAAGGGAACCATCAGTGAGTCGACCGGAAGTACGAGCCGTCCGTTATTGACTTTGGCTTCGAGATCGCGTTGGCGCGCCTGCAGCTCCCCGATCTGCTGGTTGATCGAGGTCAACTTGAAAAACGCGGTCTTCACCTCTTCCGAAGCGAAGATCGCAACGAGCGACACGACCAGTGCGATGATCACTCCCGTCGCGATCGCGACGATCGTCGACGTATAGCGCGGACGGATCCCGAAGAGACTCAGGCGTTTCCGCCCGACTTGATGCCCGACCCGATCGCCGACGTAGGCAACGGCGCCGGCCAGCGCCATCACGACCGCGAGATTTCCGACGCCGCGAAGAATCTCGACGAAATTCAAATCAGAGCCGCTCGACGCAATCGGCTCAAGCCGATCGCAGTGAAAAGAATGTTAGGCACCCATGCCCAAAGCGGCGCGAATTCGATCAGCGCTTGGGCGCCGAACGAGCAAATCGTCATCACCACGTAATAGACGAAGACGATGGCCAGCGAGACTCCGAACCCCAAGCTCGTGCTGCCGCTCGTGCGAATTGGGCGCAAACCGAACGGAATCGCGATCAGAATGAAGACGAAGCACGCGAAGGGCCGCGCGAGCTTCTCTTGATAGGTTGCCACGTACTTACGGTACTCGGCTTCGGTTAGTTGCCCCGTACGCACGATCTCGGCGATTTCGGCCCGGCTCATGTTCTCGGGATCGTCGTTGCTCATGCGTTTCATCAAATCGGTTGGCTTCTCGCCGATTTCGACCTCCTGTTGCGGAACGCTTGGCTCGGAGAGCGTCGTTCCGTCGGGATTAAACCGATAGACGCTGGCGTTTTGCAGCGTCCACTTGTCGGCGGTGAACTCCGCCCGATCCGCAAAGACGATTTGGCGGGGCTCGTTATGATTGTCGTATTGGATCAACGTGACGTGGAGCAGCGCCCGCGAGTGCGGCTCGTACGCGGTCGCGATCGTGACCTGGCGCCCCCCGCCGGGAAGCGGGGCCGAAACCGTCAGGTCTCGATTGAACGCGCTCACGTGGTTGATCACGCCGTTTTCGATCTCCGTGAGCTGGTCGTTGGCGTATGGGACGACCTCCTCTTGAATGAGATACGTCACGAACGACATCACGATGCCGACGGCCAGCAGCGGCATCACGATGCGTGCAAACGTGATCCCCGCCGATTTCATCGCCGTAATTTCGCTCTCGCCCGAAAGCCGCTGAACTGCCAACAGCGTTCCCAGCAGTAGGGCCATCGGAATGACGAGCACGACGTACCCCGGCAGCGACCACGCAAAAACCATGAGCGCCGCCAAAACGGGCGCGTGTTCCGCGCTGACGAGCTTCGCGATATTGATGAGCTCCGTCGCCGCGAAGATCAACATGAAAGCCGCTAACCCGAAAACGAACGGCCCCGCCAACTCGCTGAGCATGTAGCGGTCGAGGATCGTGAACTTTAGACCTATAGCCTGAATCCTTCGCCGAGATAGAACTGCCGCGCGATCGGCGAGTCGAGCACCTCTTGGGCGTTGCCCGACACTTCGATGCGGCCGTTATTGAGAATGTAGGCGCGGTCGACGATCGCAAGCGTTTCGCGCACTTGGTGATCGGTGATCAAGATACCGAGCCCACGATCGCGCAACTGGCGAATCATCGCTTGAATGTCGGCGACCGCGATCGGGTCGATTCCGGTAAACGGCTCGTCGAGCAGCAGGAACTGTGGCTCGATCGCGAGCGCGCGAGCGATCTCGACGCGCCGGCGCTCGCCGCCGGAGAGGCTGTCCCCGCGCGCGTCGACGAAAGCACGCAGGCCGAACTCTTCGAGCAGCGCCGGAAGGCGTCGCTCGCGCTCGTCATGCGGGACGCCGTTCTGCTCCCATATCAAACGGATGTTGTCGCCGACGGAGAGTTTGCGAAAGATCGAATTCTCTTGGGCAAGGTACCCGATTCCGTTGCGCGCGCGCGCATACATCGGTGCCGTCGTCAAGTTGATCTTGCGCTCGCCGTTTTCGAGCAACACGGTGCCGCCGTCGGGCTTGACCAGTCCAACGACGATGTAGAACGTCGTCGTCTTTCCCGCCCCGTTCGGGCCGAGCAGTCCGACGATCTCGCCGGTGCCGACTTCCGCGGTCACGCCGTTGACGACGGTTCGCTCGCCGTAGCGCTTCACGAGCCCGCGTAATTTGATCGCTGAGGTTGAGTTCATCGCATCCGCATGTGGGTGAGTGAAATATCCGAATCGAAGCTCGAGCCGGTCGCCCGAAAACCCTTAGGGTCCGTCACGACGACGTTACCGGTGCCATGCAGCATTCCGGTAGCGCGATCGTACACGAGCTGGTCGCACTGCAATGTCATCCCTCGCGACGTGCGAGCGTGGACGCCGTTCATCAACGTCACGGTGTTCGCTCCCTGATCGACGACGGCTTGCGGCGCCGTCGCCGCGATCCTGCCGCCTTCCTTGTCGCGAAACGTCACACGCGCCGTTTGAAAGACCGCTCGCGCCGCACCCTGAGGCCCCTTGCTCTCGTACGAGCTTGCAAGCAGATCGTAATCGACGCGGTTGTGGACTTCCTGAATGAGGTGCACCGGGCGATTCGCGGTGCCTTGGCCGGAGATCTTCAGCACGAGCGGCGAGCCGCTGGGACGCGGATGGGAGGGGCCGGCCGACGGCGAGGGGGTGGCCTTGGGGGGCTGCGGATTGCATCCGGCTGCCATGGCTAGGAAGACTGCCATTCCCGCGGCTCGACGGCGCACTATGCGAGTTCGGGATCGCCGCCTTGCGCCGAAGCGAGCGCAAGCGCCATGATCGGCATCCATAACCCGAAAATCACCAAGCTCACGGTATCGATGAGGCCTTGCACGGCAACGCCGAGCAGTCCCGCCGTTACGCTCAACGAAAGGAGGGCGTCCGGCGCCGTTGCAGCGCGTAAGCGACGCCGTAACTCGGTACCGAAACTCCACATCGTCCACGCGACCGTGAGCAAGCCCACGATTCCGAACTCGGCAAAAAAGGTGAGATAGAGGTTGTGGGCGTGGAACGCCGTCGGATCGCCGTCCGGAGCTCGCAGCACCGCGTAGAGTCGCGAAAAGTTGAATGGCCCGACGCCCGTCAGCGTAAACCGGTCCACGATTTGCAGCGCGGTCCCCCAGATCGAAAGTCGCGTGTAGTCTTCGCTGGGATCGTGATGCGCGTTAAAGAGCAGCAGGACCGCAAGCATACCGGCGACCACGACGAGTGCCGCCGCAGCGGTGCGCCGCGACCGTGCCGCGATCAAAAACGCCGCGGCAGTTGCGAAGCCCATCCAACCCGCTCGCGAAAAGGTCAAGACCAGCGCCACCGCGCCAACTACGAGCGCGATCCATGCGGAAATGCGAATCGCCGTATGCTGCGCCGCGCGCGCGCACGCGTACGCGAGCGGAAGAAGCACGATGAGATACCCGGCTAGCTCGCCCGGAAGGATGAACGCACCCGTAGCTCGGCCGTGTTGAATCGCATACTGTGAGGATGGAACCCTGGTAACGACCATGACGATCGCCGCAAGCGACGCAATGGCGCCCGATATCAGTATAGCGATATAGATCGCCCGTGCCGAGTTGCGATCGGCATAAAATCGCATCACCGAGCAATGCCACACGATGGAGAGTCCGCCGATGCCCGTAAAAATCAGACCGGCAGCCGGATTGAACCCAAGGGCGCCAGCCAAAACTCCGGCGCAAAAGACGCTGACCAGCGGCAAAAGCAACGGCTGCGATCCTGCGCGCGGATATCGCACGAGCATCACGATCGCGTAAACCGCGAGCAGCACGCAAACTCCAACAGCGGCGAGCGTTGCGCCGCGCGGCACCAGGGAAACGCCCGGGAATTGAACGTCGGCAAAGGTGATGAAACTCGGGAAGATTGGAATCATCGCAAAGATCAATCCGAGTGCGTACGGCATTACTCGGCGCATTTACGATGCCGCCGCGAGCGCCACGACGCGCTCTGCGATGCGCCGCGCACCGCCCGGGGTACCCATCCGCGCTCGCCCGATCTCGCCCATGCGACGGCGGCGCTCCGGATCGTCGAGAATAGCTGCGACCTCGGCCACGGCCTGATCGAAGCCGCCGTTCACGATCGCGAGCGCACCGCCGAGCAATCCGCGTTGCCGCTCGCGATACCAGCGCGCCTTCCGATCGCGCTCGCGTGCAAATGCCACCACGGGCACGCCGGCGGCCGCAGCGGCTTCATTGGCCGTTCCTGCTTGACCGAGAACGAGCGGCGAATGTTCGAGCAGCGGTCCAATCGGTCCGCGCCAGGCTCGGACAAGTTCTCGCTCGTCGCGAAGCAAGACGAAGGGGATGAGTTCGTGCGGCGTGCTTTCGGCATGCCATCCGTCGCTGCGCGCAGCTTGCGCGAAGGACTCGGCGCTCAGTCCGGGCGCGATCGAGAGGACCGCGCCAAGCGTCGATCGCCGCACCGCAAGGGCGGCAACGATGCGCAACAAAAACGGCGCATCGTCATAGGCACTCTCCCGGCTGCCGGGAAAGAGCGCCAAACACGGCGCGAATCCCGCAATCGCCTCTGTGACGCAAGACGACCGCGGCGCCGCGAAGAGATCTACGATCGCATTGGCGACCTCCGCTTCCACGCCGCGGCGCCGCAAGTCCGCGGCCGTTGCGTCGTCGCGTACGAAACGCGCTTTTGCACGCGCCAGCAGACGCGCCTCAAATGGGCCGTAGGGCGTCACGTCGACGCTCTTCGCGCTTCCGACGAAAACCGTCGGCGTACTCGCGCAGAACGCCATGATCAAGGCATAAGCGTCGCCGACGGCGACGACGATATCGTACTGCCCGCGAGCGCCGCGAAGGAACTTCAGTTGTTTGCGCGTCAGCGCCAGAAGCCCGGCCCGAAGATCGCCCGCGAGCTTGCGTACGTTTCCCATCGCGATCAATCCGCCGCTCGGCATCGCGCGCCGCGGGCCGACGTCTCGCATGACCTCGACGGTCCCATCGCCGACGAGCGCGAGATGGTCGAGCACCGCGTCGGCACGTAACGCGCGCAGCTCGAGAGCAATCCGGTCCGCGATGGCGGCCTCTCCATGACCGTTGGTGACGAAGAGCGCGCGAATCACGATGCGCCGAGCAGCGGCTCGAGGGCAAAGTCTCCCAGCGCGAATCGACGCCCGGCCGGATCGTATTCGAGCTCGCTGCGCGAAACGAATCGGCCATAGGGCCCCGCATGCACGATTGGAACGTCGCCGACGTACTCCGGCTCTTCCAACGTGTCGTGGCTGTGGCCGCCTAGAATCAAATCGATGCGCGGTACGCGCGCGGCGAGCTTCCTGTCGAGCGCGAGGCCGATGTGCGAAAGAACCACGAGCGCCTCACCGTCGGGCACGCCCCGAGCGTAGGGCTCGACGGCCGTCCACGGCTCCAAAAAGCGCCAGCCGAAGAAACGCTCCCAGGGACTGCCGACGGCATACTGCATGATCAAGAGTCCCAGTACGTGGACGCGCACCGGAGCACTGCCGTTGGTGGAATACTCGAGCGTGAGTGCCGGGACGAACGGCAGCGGGCGTGCCTTAACGTCGCGCAGGTTCGTACAGACCAGCGGATGGTGCATGCGCGCCGCACGCGCGCGCAACAGCGCAAAGATGTAGTGAAATTCGCGATTTCCGATCGCCTGCGCGTCGTACCCGGCGCAGTCCATCTCCGCGACGATCGGTTCATTACGATAGTAGAGGCTCTGGCTCCCGCGCAGTGCGTCGCCGCAGTCGAAGAGCAGACCGGGTTGCCGCGCGCGTAGCTCGCGTAGTGGAGCGGCGATTCCGCGCCGATCGTGCAGGTCCGAAGTGTGGTAGATGCGGATCACGAGGCGCGCGCGAGCTCGACCGCGTAGCTCGCGCATCGCTGCAGCGCGTCGGCCGGTCCCAACGCTTCGCGCATGTTCACGAACTCCCGGTACTGCCGCTCGGGTTTATCAATCTCCGACTCGAGCGCGCCGGCCAATGCCTCGGGCGTCGCGTTCTCTTGCAGCAACTCAGGGATCACTTCGCGCCCAAGTACCAAATTCGGCAGCATGATATACCGATGTCGAATCATGCGGTGACCGTAGCGAATCAGAATCGGCGGAATAATATAGATGCCTACGCTCGGAACGCCGAGCAGCGCACACTCAAGCGTGGCCGTTCCCGATGATACCCACGCGCCGTCCGCCTGGGTAACGGCCGCCTCGACGCCTCGTGCAACCTCGACGTTGCTCAGCGCTTCGCCCGCAATAGCCTGTCGAATCTTGCGCTCGCCGCGATCGTCGGCAGCTCCAAAAACGCCGCGCAGCTTTGGCCGCCGTTCCTGCAACGTCCGAAAGGCCGCTGCCATCGCGGGCACGTGGCGCCGCAACTCGCCGCTTCGGCTGCCCGGCAGCATCGCGACCACACCACCGTCGCTCGGCGGCGCCGGCCGCAGTGCCCGCATACGATACCGCTCCGCAAGCGGATGCCCGAAGAATTCGATCCGCAATCCGAGCGAACGATAGAAATCGTACTGATGCCTAAAGGCCGTGACCGGCACCGCCACTTCACTCACGTTGCGCGCCTTCTCCGAATTATCCAACCACGTGCCGGGTGGAAACAAATCCAAAATTGGTCCAGCGTAGTGCAATCGCCGCCGCAACGTATTTGCAAGCCTCAAGTTGAAGACGCCGAAATCGACGAGCACCACTAAATCCGGCTTCGTCGCTCGTATGTGAAACGCCGTCTGCAACATCGCATTCAAGAGCTTCGGAATTCTTGGAATCGCCGCCAGCGGCCCCATGCTCGCCCACCCGCGATTATTGCGCCACAGCGTAAACCGGGCCTCACGCATTCTCGGCCCACCGATCCCCTCAAACTGCGCCTCCGGATCGAGCTTGCGAATCTGCTCGGCCAACAACAACGCCATCGCTTCCCCCGACGGCTCCCCGGTAGAAAAGAAGTATTTCATGGAGTGCGAGTTGGCGGCGGCTACGTGCCGGGGAGGGGTTTCCGACGCGAGCGCCTTTGACAGGACGTCATAATTTCTTCATTAACAGGAGGCGCGAGCGCGGATAAGTAGGAGCCCGCAGGACGCGGGCGACGAGCGGCCCCGACACGGCATGTAGCCGCCACCAATGCGCAACGAAACGTTACTTCAGCACTCCCCGTTGCGAAGGAGCTTCAAGAAAAGCGATAATCTCGCGCCCAGGATCGGTCGTTACCTGCTCTTTCATCGCCTCGGTCGCCTGCGACACGTTGAGCTTCGGATTGTAGAGCAGCTTATAGAAGCGTTTGATTTCGTTCCGTTCCTCGACGGTGAAGTCAGCGCGCCGAAGCCCGACGCTGTTGAGTCCATACGGCTCGCACGGATTGCCTTCGACGAGGAAGAACGGCGGAACGTCTTTGATGCATTTGCTCATGCCGCCGACCATCGCATGACGCCCGATGCGCGTGAACTGATGAACGCCGGTCTGCCCGCCGATGGTGACGGCGTCGCCGACGTCAACGTGCCCGGCGAGTTGCGCGAGATTGCTCATCGTCACGCCGTTTCCCAGGATGCAGTTGTGCGCGATGTGGACGTACGCCAGCAGCAGGCAGTCGTCGCCGACCGCCGTGACTTCATCGTGTCCGGTCGCCCGTTGAATGCTGACGTACTCGCGGAGGATCGTTCGATTTCCGATACGAGTGTACGCGCGTTCGCCCGTATACTTGCGATCTTGCGAGGCTGCGCCCACCGTGGAGAACGGATAGAGGAGGCAGTCTTCGCCGATCGCCGTCCACCCGTTCACGACGACGTGCGCCTGCAAAACAGTACGCGCGCCGATCGAAACGTGTTCGCCGACGATGCAATATGGGCCGATTTCGACGTTCTCCCCAAGCTCCGCGCTGGGATGAACGATGGCGGTTTGGTGCAGCATCGGCAGCTAAACGTGCAGCACTTTTGCGTCCGATCCGAACAATCGCGGGTCCGACGCAATCGAGAACATCAGCTCCGCCGAACAGGCGAACTGACCGTCGACCGTTGCCTCGCCACCCACCCAACCGATGTTGCGTTTGTGCCGCAACATCGTCACCTCCATGTCGAGCCGGTCACCCGGAATGACGGGACGGCGGAACTTCGCCTTGTCGATGCCGGCGAGATAAGGAGTTTTCCGCGAGAACTCGCCCGGCTCGAGAATCATCGCGCCGCCAAGCTGCGCGAGCGCCTCGATCATATAGACGCCGGGCAGCACGGGGTTGTTCGGAAAATGTCCCGCGAAGATCTGCTCGTTATACGTAATGTTCTTATATCCGCGCGCCCGGACCATCGGCTCGAACTCGAGGATTCGGTCGACGAGAAGCATCGGGTACCGATGCGGTAAACGCTCGAAGATCTTCCGGATATCTAGTTCCACGTCTACTCCTATGCAAGTGGCACGGGCAGCTGCGCGCGCAACGCTCGCGCGATCTCGGCGTGCAGCTGGTGCCCCGATTTGACGGCGACGATCTCGCAGTGCGGCCACGCGCCGAGCAGCGCGAGATCTCCGACGAGATCGAGTACTTTATGGCGGACCGCTTCGTCGGGCCAGCGTAGCGGCTGCATCGGCCCTTCGGGCGTAAAAACCAGCGCGTTCTCCAAGCTGCCCCCGCGCCCGAGGCCGCGCGCCCATAACGCTTCGATTTCGTGCAGATAGGCAAAAGTACGTGCGCCGGCCAGTTCGTGAGGATATTGCTGCGCGTCAATGACTCCATCGAAGTATTGCGTACCGATCGGCGATGGAAAGTCGGCAATGAAGCGGACGCGGAACTCGGTCGACGGAAAGGCCGCGATCATACGATCCTTCCCTCGAACCCAACACGGTGCTTGCAGCTCGAGGACGGCTCGCGGCTCGGACTGCGTCTCGATCCCACCTTGCACGATTGCAGCGACGAATTCTGCGGCACTTCCGTCGCGCGCCGGTATCTCAGGACCGTCCACGACGACCTCCGCATTACTGACGCCCATCGCGAAGAGCGCCGAAAGCAAGTGTTCCGTCGTCGAAACCGTCGCTCCGTTGAAACCGAGCACCGTCGCACGAGACGTGTCGATGACGTAATCAACGGTTGCGGGAAACCGGGTCGCTCCGAGTGCGAGCACGATGCCCTCGCCGGCGGCCGCCGGCCGCACTTCGACGGAGGCGTGCGCTCCCGTGTGGAGACCGATTCCTTCAAAGCGGAGCGTCTCGCGAAGCGTTGCCTGCATCATGCGGCGTTACTCGGGTGAGCGAGAACGCTCGAGAGCCTCGACACGGTCAAACAGCTTTGGCAGCCTGCGAATCATGACCTTTTGCCGAAGTTCGTCGCGATGATCGTGCGCCGGATTCCCCGAGAGCGTCGCGCCGTCCGGAACGTCGGTCCAAACGCCCGATTGACCGGCGATGGTCACGTGCGATCCGACCGTAATATGCCCTCTGAAACCAACTTGTCCGGCGACTTTGACGTAATCCCCAACGATCGTGGATCCGGCTAAGCCGGTCAGCGACGCGATCACGCAATGTTTACCGATGCGGCAGTTGTGCCCGATCTGCACGAGATTGTCGATCTTGGTGCCCGTACCGATCCGAGTACTGCCCGTCTGTGCGCGGTCGACGCAGCTATTCGCGCCGATCTCGACCTCGTCTTCAAGCACGACGTTGCCGATTTGCGGGATCCGTTGCGAACGGCCGTCGACGAAGGCCCATCCGAAGCCCGCGCTTCCGATCAC
>DASXGO010000217.1:0-2909 GCA_036489055.1 Candidatus Cybelea sp.
CGGCGCTGTGTCCATCGACAGTATGTCCGGATACGGCCGAAACCACCGCAGCTGCCGGCTGGCCGTCGCCATCGCCGTGGTCTAAAAGCCACGCCGCCAAGCCGACAGGCGAATCCGCCAAACCATAGAGCGTCTGCGGCCGTTGCCGCATGAAGGCCGCGTAGGCAAAATGCTTCGCGTAAAGGACTTGTAGCTGCGTATACGCGCGGGTTTCGTCGGGCGAAAGACCGCTCGGCACGGGATCGCCGCAGGTGAGCGCCTTTGCAATGTCCGGCGGAACGGTTGCCGGCAAGCTCGTGTGAATGCCGAGTAGCCCCGGCGGCGCCTGTTCCGCCATCAGCGTCGTAACAACGGAGCCGAGGTCGCCGCCTTGCGCAACGAACCGCGTATAGCCGAGGCGCTTCATGAGGACGGTCCAGGCACGTGCAGTGCGAGCGGTATCCCAGCCGGTAACACGCGGTTTCTCGGTAAAACCGTAACCGGGTATTGATGGAATGACGATGTGGAAGGCGTCCGATGCGCTACCGCCATGCGCCGTCGGATCGGTAAGCGGCTCGATGATCTTCAGCTGCTCGATAATCGAGCCGGGCCACCCATGCGTGACGATCAACGGCAGCGCGTTCTCATGTTTGGAGCGAACGTGGATGAAGTGAATGTCGAGCCCGTCTATCTCAGTTAAAAATTGCGGGAGCGCGTTCAACTTTGTCTCGCACTTCCGCCAGTCGTAGTCCGTCGCCCAATAGCGCGCTACATCTTGCATCATTGCAAGCGGAACACCCTGGGACGTGTCGTTGACCGTCTCGCGGTCCGGCCAATTCGTCGTGCTGATCCGTCTACGCATCTCGATCAGCGTCGCTTCCGGAATGGTCACACGGAAAGCACGAATGCTGACGTCATCTACCCCCGTCTGTTCAGCAACTTCAGTCGTTGCTGACGCCTTTTTCGCATTGCCGAGTAAACCCAACTGGCGCGCCGTCGCAGCTGCCGCTGCGGCCCCAACAAAGTGACGTCTATTGATCTTCATAGTTCGTTCTCCCCGCGGTGTCGCGGCCGCGACGTTCGTTGGGTCCCTTGACGGCGAAGAATCCGAGCCTGTTTTGTACCCTTCTCGCTTGAGAGGCGCGGGGTAATGTTTAGGTACGCACGAACCCATCGGCGTGCTTAGCCCGCCGCGTCCTTGCGACAGCCGATCAGGCAGCGCATGGCGAGTACTATCGCTGCGAACGTTTCGGGTGCTGTTGATCGCCGACTTGGTGTCGAACCTTGGTTTTTTCGCGCAAGCGGTCGGCACAGGCTGGCTGATGACATCGCTGACGACGAACGCGGCGATCGTATCGCTCGTCCAGACGGCAGCGTCGCTGCCGCTTTTTCTGATCGCCATTCCTGCCGGAGTATTTGCCGATCTGGTGGACCGGCGTCGACTCATTCGCATAACCAACGTCGCGTTGGCAGTTCCGGTGGGCATTCTTGCGCTTCTGACTGCAGAGCACGTAGTGACACCGGTGGTCTTGCTAGCCGCAACGTTTATCATCGCGTCGGTCGAGGCCGTTCAGGAGCCGGCGTGGGGCGCGCTAATCCCGGAGATTGTCCCAAGCAACGATCTCCCCGCAGCGGTCGCGCTCTTCGGTATCGACTTCAACCTTTCGCGCGTCGTGGGTCCGCCGGTGGCGGGCTTGTTAGTCGGGATCGCGGGACCAGCCGCGGCATTTGCCGTGAACGCGGTGACGTTCGTTCCGACTATTGTTGTCATGCGTCCGCAGGCACGTTGGGTGTGGCCGAAGCCGGCAGCGCTCCGCGACGGTACGGCAGCGTCCCTTGCGATCGCGCGCACCTCGGCGCCGATTCGTAACGTACTGCTCCGCAACGCGGCTTTCGGCGTGTGTGCCAGCGTTATCTTCGCACTATTACCTCTCTACGCCCGAGTCGGACTGCATGCCACCCCGACGCAGTTTGGCTTCCTGTTCGCGATGCTCGGCCTTGGGAGCATCGCGGTGGCACCAATACTCGGCCCCTTGCGCCTGCGGCTGGGTGTCGCGAACACGGTGTTGCTAGGCACCATCGCGTTGGGGATTTGCCTGACGATCTTCGGGCTCGCGCGGTCGTTGTGGATCGGCTATCTCGTATTGTTTGCGGCGGGGTTTGGGTGGCTGACGGTCCTCTCAATCTTAAATACCGCGATCCAATTTGCTCTGCCATCCGAGCATCGCGCTGCCGGATTCGCGTTTTACCTCGTTACGTCGCAAGGGATCATGGCGCTGGGCTCGCTGTTGTGGGGCGCGGTTGCTGCGCGATTCGGCAGCGCCGACGCATTTATTTCCGCCGGCATTTTGTTCATCGCTCTTGGGATCGTGACGCGATGCGTCCCGTTACCCTGGAGCTCGGAGTGAGCCTCGACCGGGCCGCCGAACGGTTGTACGATGACTGACAAGAGCGTGCGTTGCCCATGGGTAGGAGCGGATCCGCTCATGCTCGCCTATCATGACGAAGAGTGGGGCGTGCCCGTTCATGACGACCGCCGCCTCTTCGAGTTCCTGGTACTCGAGGGCGCCCAGGCCGGGCTGAGCTGGTCGACGATCTTGCGGAGACGAGAAGCGTACCGTAAGGCGTTCGCCGGCTTCGATCCGGAACGGATCGCGCGCTTCGATCGCCGCAAGGTCGAATCGTTACTACGCGACGAGTCGATTATTCGTAACCGGCGCAAGATCGAGGGAACCGTGCAAAATGCGCACGCATACCTCGCGCTGCGCGCGACCGGCGTGACGCTCGACGCGTTCATGTGGAAGTTCGTCGACGGCAAACCTATCGTCAACCGCCGGCGCAGCGTTTCACAGATTCCGCCGTCGACGTCCGTGTCGGACGCGATGAGCAAGGCGATGAAAAAACTCGGCTTTACGTTTTTCGGGACGACG
>DASXGO010000270.1:0-21151 GCA_036489055.1 Candidatus Cybelea sp.
GGAGTTCGAGTCTCCTTGCCTCCACCATAGAACGCTCGTTTTTACGAAGCCACCGGGCCTATAAGCGGATTGGCTAAAGCAGGTCTACTTCGCACTATGCTGCTATAAACTGAGGGCCGTATGCGCGTACTCTCTCTGCTAGTGCTGACATTTTTGGGCTGTATCGCGATGGCGCCCCCATCGCCAAGCGGACAGCCGAGCGTATCGCCCTCCGCTTCGCCGACTGCGACGGGATCGACGACGCCGATACCGCAAACCTTGACGCCGCCGGCGGGATGGAAACCGCAAGACGTCACCTTCAATACCGGACCTTTAAAGAAGGACCGAGCATGGGTGGATCCCAGTCACGACAGCGCCATTATATCGAGTCACTTGGACGTACCCTCGTTGAGCGGGCCGGATCTCGATAAGATTGAGGCGTTGATGCGCAAGCGCATGATTGCGATGGCCGGGGTTCAAGGCGTAGGACCATCGACCCGCGTTAAGATCTGCAACGGAAAGCAAGACGGCGTCCTCACGAAAATGACCTTGCCTAAGGTAACGCAAGAGATCATGCTCGCCGTCTCCGATCGCGCCTACGTTGCCGAATACGTTCGCCGCAACGGCGTTGCCGAAGATCCCGCGGCGAGCCGCTCGTTGTCGACGCTCTGCGCTCCCTAACGCGTCTGCTTCGTCTACGGTTTTCCGCCGGCGAGATTGATCGCGTTTGATTCATCGGGACAGGCCGTGCACGTGTACCAGACGTTTCGCGGATCGAGCGGATAGTTGAGCATCCCTGCGCGAAAAGTTAGGTTCGATTGATCGACACCCCACGGCACGAGATCGATCGGGTCGCCCTTGCGATCGACGCGGCCGATGACGAGATTCGACCAGCGAACGCGCGGCCGCCGATCGCCCGCGTAGTGACCGAAATAGCTGCCGTCCTCATCCCACTCGACGCCCTCGGGCAGCGCTTCGTCGGCGTTGGCTTGTCCGATCGTTGTCATTCGTTTGAGCACGATCCCGTCTTCGGTGCCGCCGCCGTCCGCCGGCCAGCCGTACTTCACCGGATGTTCCAGCCGCGCTTCAACGACCTCAACGCGACGGTTCGTAGTGACGCCTTTCGCCCAAAGACGTAGCTCGCGATCCGAGGCGGCGTAAAAGCGAAAATCGACCGGGTGCCCACAGACAAAGCGCGGGTACTTGGAAATCTGCCGAAAGTCTTGCGCAAGCATAAAGAGCGCGTGATCGTCGAATTTATCGCTACGCTGGAAGCCGGCGTCGACCGCTTTACCGGCGCTTCCAGACCCCCAGCCGCCAACGTACGCAAATGCGGTTTCAAAGTTCTCGTGGAGACGCGCGGCCTTGCACGGCAAGAAGACTTTCCCAGCGACGTAACTGCATCCGGGGTTGCTGATCAACCTGCGATAGGGGCCGGTGCCCGTGAAGACTTTTATGTAACCCGGAAGATGCGCGTAATCGGCTTCGGTCATGAGCAGCGAATGGATGAGCGAGTACTTTAAACGCGCGAGCCGCGGGTATTTCACGTTCCCGTTGCTCGCTTCGTAGGCGACGATGAAGTCTTTAAACCGCTCGCGTTGCTTTAGCCGAAACTCCTGGAGCCGTTCGAGGACCGCCGCTGAATGCGAACCCGGTTTCCACTGCAATGCGGGCCCAGCCGTACCCTTCGCAGCCGGTGCACTCGGTTGACTCGCCGGATGCGAACATCCCGCGGCAAAGACGCACGCCAGCACCAGCGCGGTGCTTTTCATGATGGCCGCGCCTCGCCGGTTAACAGCCCGTCGTCGATCCGGTCACAACGTAATTGCGCGATTTGATCGTTTTCTTATAGCAGGAACCGTCAACGTTCAGCGACTTGTACTGTTGGCGGCTCTTGCCGTTCGATGGCGTGAATCCGCCGCCTGTAAAGTGCAGGATATCGCTGGAGCTCACGGTGTCGAGTAGAGACCAGTTCGAGGCACGTTTTTTGGTCTGGTCCAAGCCGTTGCCGCTCTTGGTTTGCAGCAGGTCGACGGTCTGCGTCGCCGTGGCGCCGGACGAAACGTAGTTGTACTTCAAGTTCAGCGGATAGCTCCACTGGCTCTGCGTGTCGAGCGTGTGTCCACGCGACGAAGTTCGAGTGTTCGACGCGATCGAGGTCGTTTGCACGATATTTTGCGCGAACTGCGATGAAGTCACGTTGATTTTCTGAGCATTTGAGAACGATATGCTCTGCGTGACGTCAGTGGTCACGCGGCCGTGCGACGTAATCACGTAGCCTTCGAGGCTCACGGGGTGCGTGGCCGTTACCTTGATCGTCCCCTTGGCATTGCCGTTCTTGTCGAACTTCACGCGCTCGACGACCGTCTGGGCGGGTGACATCGCGGTGCCGTTCCTGACGAGCGCACCCGTAACTTGGCTTGAGCCGTGGTCCTCGTACACGAGCAGCGCGGCATTCGCGGCAAAATAATTGTCGTCGTTGAAGACCGAGACCGCAATAGTATGCGGATTCCCGTCGTCCAACTGCGCCGCGAACGGTGTGAGATCGATGCGATACGGTTTGAAGTTGAGCGTCTCAACCCCGACGATCGGAATCCAGAGATACGGGTCGATGCCGCCGGTGTAGATCCACGGATAGACGGGCGCGACGCCGGCCGGCTGCCCGTCGACGGTTACTTCCCCTTCGCGGAAGCCCGTGCCGCCGCAGTTGTTCAGCTTCGCCGCAAGATCGTTCGGGAAGCACGTGTACCAGAACTCATCCCCGCCTTGCGACTCGAGGAAGACGTCGAGATACGCGGCATCGACATTCGTCGGGAAGGTGAACGTGCCGGTCATCTGATCGGTCGGGCCATTAAGGTCGACGTAACCGCCGGTTGGTCCGGAGACCAGGGGATAGACCGCATCGGCCACGGCCGGTGCGGGATTGCGTTTGTTGGCTGGATAGAAGTCCAGCTCGGCGGTGCCGTAAATGACCCCGGTGTATTGCGAATTGACGATGTTGTAGACGGACGCTTGCCCGGTCGACGACTGCGCAAAGATCGGCGCGTATTCGGTAACGTCGCGCTCGACGTTCCACTGCGGGCTGGCGTTCTGGCCCGGCTCCGACGTCGTTCCGAGATACACGTTGGTCGCGCCGATCCAGACGGCGCCGGTGCGATCGTACTGCACGCCCGCGGTCACGCGAAAATGCATCTTGAAGACGATCGCCGCATACGGCCCCGGGCAGTTCGCCGGCGGATTATAGTTGAACGGATGATCGCTATAGTCGGCAAAGTCTCCGACGTCGAGCTGTCCCGATTGAAGCGGCGGCGTGTGCGGGTTGAAGAGCTTGTCGACACATGGTTTTTCATCGGGGTGTGAAACCGGCGGGTCTGCGGTGACCGGATAGCCGGCGCCGCGCGAGCCATCCGCGCCAAACCCGCCTTTCATAAGCGAGCGCAGCCTCTGCGCGCTACGGACGAGGGCGAGCGGGCCGCGCTGCTGCGCGGTTGCTCCGGGAGCGTTGGGAATCGTTCCGTTGATACCGCTGCGGCCCACGCATGCGGTCAAAACAGCGAAGACGACGAGTGCTGCAACGCAGCGCGGGCGGCAGATTTCGGCTGAGCGCATCTCCAACAACCTCCGATAAGAAACGGGCTGAAAACTTTGTGCCGAAGTGCGTGAATCTCCTGGGCAGCTAGAACACAGCCGTTACGACGTCCACTTGCTTGAGATGCTTTTTGTCCGGCCAGACGATTGCGTGGACGGTCCAGAGCGCTTTCGAGCGATCGGGAAACCCAACGAGGAAGTCGTTGCCCTTGCACTCGTAGTTCATGCGCATCCCCTGCGCGACGTCGGTGGCGCCGGTTGCGAACGCGCACGTCTCGCCATTCGCGAGACGCAGACCCCAGGGCTCACCCTTCGGTTGGAGCATTTCCCTGGTCGCAGCGTCGCCGGTATTGGCCAGCGGCTTTTGCAACGTCAACAGAATAACGCGCCGGGAGAACGGATCGTCGGCGCACGCCACCACCGTTGCGCGCGCGGCGCCCGAGAAGCACGGATCGTAAATGTCGTTGCCGATAAAGCAACGCCACGCGTCCGGCCGATCCGTCGTCAGCGCGTTGCTATAGCATGATCCCGTTGCTTTTTTCGCTATCGTAAATCCCGGACGCACCTGGCCGTGCGCCCAGGGAGCGAACGTGACGACCGTTGTCTTCTCCGTGCCGGCGTGCGCGGGCAGCGCCCACAAGGTACTCAGTAGCCCCAACGCCGCGCCGGCACCGACTAATGCGATTTCGGGGACCTTCAGCTTTGACAACAACACAGCGAGTGCTCCGATCAAGAGGATGAGTGTAAATGCGTCATGGATGATGCTTCGCCCCACCAAATACGACGTGCCGACCAACACCCCGACTACCGCGACGGTGATGCCTCGAATGAAGCCCTGTACGCGCCCGTTCTGCCGGTAGCGGCGGAGAATCGGCGTGCCGAGCAGCACAAAGACCAGCGACGGCGTGAAAATTCCGGCGGTCGCGGCTAAGGCACCGGAGATGTTGTGCGTCAAATATCCCACGAAGGTCGCCGTGATCACGACCGGACCGGGGGAGATCATGCCGACGGCCACGGCGTCCAGGAATGCGCGATTGGTGATCCAGTGGTATTGATCCACGACGTAGGCCTTGAGAAACGGGACGACGACGAGCCCGCTGCCGAAAATCAAGAACCCGGTTTTGAAGAAAAACCAGAAGAGCTTTAACGGTGCGACGCTCTGATAGCCCGCGACGGCTAACGGTGCTATCGAGGTAAGAGTGACGTCCCGCTTCGCTCCGCGTGCTTGCGGCGGCCGATTTGCGTCGACTGGAGAACGGTAGAAAATCACGATACCCAGCGCGCCCGCGATGAGAAAGAGCGCTACGAGCTCTTGCTGGACGACGATGGTGATCGCACAGGCCACCGCAGCCACCCCGTAGGCAAGCCACTCACTGCGCAGCGTCTTGCGGCCGAGATCCCAACACGATTTCACGATCAGCGCAACCACGACCGGCTCGACGCCGTAGAAAAGACCCTGCAGTATCCGCGTCGAGCCGTACTGCACGTAGAGCATCGCAATCAACGTCACAATGAGAAACGGCGCCGCGGCAAATGCAACGGCAACCGCGAGCGCGCCGCCAATTCCGTGCAGGATGTAGCCGCAATAGACTCCGAGCTGATAGGCGAGCGGCCCCGGACAGGCCGTGGCGATCGCCAAACCTTCGTCATATTCCTCGGGGCGGATCCAGCCGTAGCGATCCACCAAGTCGCGACGCATGTAGTGCGCCAGCGCGACCGGACCGCCAAAGCCCGTAAGCCCGAGGCGCAAGAAGTAGAGCACCGTGGACGGCAGGCTAGCGTTCATAGACCCAGCGCATCACTCCCGACCGCACGACGCCGCGCTCCAGCTCGTGCACGCGCTCCATCAAAGGCGCTTCTTCTTCGCCAGGCTCGACGCGCAGCGGCTTGCGCGTAAGCACCGGTCCGCGATCGGTTGCATGCGTGACGCGGTGGAGCGTCGCTCCCACCCACTCACTCGATGCGGCGAGCGCGTCGGTAATGGCTCGCGGGCCCCTGAAAGCGGGGATTTGCGTGCCGTCGGGCATCGTCACCGCATCGCGCGCCGGGTCGAGGGGCAAAAAGGCGGGATGCAAATTCACGATCTCCGCCAATTCGTCGACAAACGATTTTGAGAGCAAGTGCATCCACCCCAGCATGAGCACCAGATCGGGCTTCTCGGCTGACGCTGCTTCCAGCAGCCGCGCATCGTACTCCTCGCGCGATTCGTCCCGGCGGTTCCACGCAATCACGTGCGACGGAATTCCGGCATCGCGCGCTCTGGTTAGGGCGAAAGCGTGAAGGTTGTTGCTGAAGACTGCAACGATGTCGATCGGAAGCGTCTCCGCCCGCACCGCGTCGGCGACCGTCTGAAAATTTGTGCCGTTCCCCGATGCCATCACGAGTACGCGCCTCGCCGGACGATAGAGCGCTACGCGCTCGAAGCGCTCGGCCACGGTCGCGCCGGCCGCTTCGCCATAATAGGGAAGCAAATCTTCCGATACCGCGGGAACGAGCGCGCGAGTAAAGCCGCGGGAACGCAGCGCCGCAAGTCCGCGGTGCAAGAGTATCCGGCCCAAGCCGCGAGTGCGCTCGGCGGGCGCAACGCCGACGGGGCCGATAATTCCGACGCCCGGCTCGCGTGCGATGCCCGTAAGCCAGGCAAATCTCAAGCCGGACGGATCGATCGTCGCAAACGCGACCGGTGCGCCGCCACGTCGCGCAATGACGTTTGATCCGGCGAACGCTTCGGAGCTCCACGAGCCGCCGAATTCGTCGTCGATCCACGCCAACGTCCGCTCGTCGGCGGATCCGGGCTCGGTAATTTCGATGCCGGAAATCGAAGCGGCATCATGAGATTGGTTGAGATCGACGAGCAAATTGTACAGCTGAGTCATCCTTCGACTCCGCTCAGGATGACACGGGAAAACGCCAGGATGACACGGGACAACGCCAGGATGACACGGGACAACGGCCGCTAGTCGTAGAGCGGGCGTAAGGCGGCGGCGCATTCCTCCAAAAAGGGAATATCGTCGGAACGTGCGCCGGCGCGATCGCTCTGCGCGTCGAGCGTTCCGATTGCGATACCGCTCTCGGCGCCCAGGATCGGAACGACGATCTCCGCACCCGCGACGACTGTGGAACGGGTGCGGGCGGCTTCGCTTGCCGGCCTTTCGCCCGCGCCGCCGATCAGCGCGACGTCATCGTCGTCAATGTCGTAGATTCCGACCCACCGATAGTTTTGCGTGGTGCGAATCATCTCGGCTGCGGCTCGCGCACGCTCCTCGCGCGGCGATTCGGAATCGGCGGCCGACGCAAGCTCCGAGATGAAGCCGGTCATGCGTCGTCGCGAGCCGGGTGAATGACGACTTGGGGCTCGTCGCCGGTTCGCGCCTCGACCCAGCCGACGACTCTTGCGCCGGGCGCGGCGGCAAGGGCGGCCGGAGCATCGGCAATCGGCACGATCAACGTAAAGCCGACACCCATGTTGAAGACGCGATAGCGCTCGTCAAAACCGATGTCGCCGCGGGTGATTAGCTCGCGCTGGATCGGCGGCACGCTCCACCGCTGCTGTTCGAAGATCGCCTTGACGCTTGCGGGCAGCGTGCGCGGAACGTTTTCGCGCAAACCGCCTCCCGTGATATGCGCCATCGCTTTGACCGTCGCGACCGCTTCGATCCCGCGCACGGTCCGATAGTACGACGGGTGTTCGGCGAGCAATGCATCGGCATACGTGCCGTCGCCGAACCGGTCGTTCCACTCGACGCACGGGATCAGCGCGCGGGCAAGCGAGTAGCCGTTGGTATGTAGTCCGATGGCGGGAAGGCCGACGATCGCGTCACCGGGCACAACCGTTTCGGGGTCGGGAAGCGTATCCACGTCCACCATGCCGACGATGGTCCCCGCCAAATCGAAATGATCGCGAGAATAAAGCCCCGGCATTTCGGCCGTCTCTCCGCCGAGCAGCGCGCAATCGTGGGTGCGGCACGCAAGCGAGCAACTGCGGACGATTTCGGCCGCAACCTCCGGCTGCAGCTTTCCGACCGCGAGATAATCTAAAAAGAAGAGCGGCGTCGCACTACAGACCAGAATGTCGTTAATACAGTGATGGACGAGATCGCGGCCAACGCCGTCGTAACGGCCGAGTTCGCCCGCAATGAGCACTTTGGTTCCGACGCCGTCGGTCGAGGCAACGAGCGCGCTGTCCGATTCCCCGGGCAGTCGAAAAACGCCGGCGAAGCCGCCGATCGCATCGAGTTGCGCGGGGTGCCGCCACTCGCCAAGAACGTCGCGGTAACGCGCGATCGCTTCGTTACCGGCGGCAACGTTAACGCCGGCTTCGGCGTAGCGGTCGACCGCGGCAGCTTTTTCCGCCAAACGAGGATTCTCTAAGCTTTCCGCCATAGGCTGGCAGTACTTCACCGTTTGAAAGGTCCACCATGCAAGTCTATCTTACCGCTGACGATCCGAGCGCCGTCAGTGCCGGGGCGCTCGTCGTGCCCTTCTTCTCCGAGGCCCCGCTCGATGGCGTCGCCGCAAGAGTCGATTCCGCGATCGGCGGCGTTATCGCCGACGCTCTGGCCTTAGGCGACATCCGCGGGAAGATCGGCGAGCACGTTCTCGCTTATGCAAAGGATCATCCCTTCCGCCGCGTCCTCGCGGTCTCGCTCGGCGATCAAAAGAGTTTTGAACCCTACTTTCTCGCGCGTTACGCGGGCAGCGCGGTGCGCTACCTCGGCCGGCGCAACGTCGAAAAGATCGCTATCGCACTGCCCACGCAAGCCGCCGGACAAGAGGCGGTCTGCGCGTCGTTCATCGCCGAGGGCGCAATCAGCGGCAGCTTCGATACGACGCTCTATCAAGAACGTCCGGACCGCCGGCTGGCGACGCGTGAGCTCGCGGTACTGGGCCAGGGGTTCGACGCGTCGCAGCTCGAGCGCGGCATCGCGCACGGCACGGCGCTGGGCGAAGCGGTGAACTTGGCGCGCCGGCTCGCGATTACGCCGGCAAACGACATGACCCCGACGCATCTGGCCGATGAGGCGGCGAAGGTGGCCCGCGACGGCGGCCTCGAGATCACCGTATTAGACGAAGAGCAGGCTCGGCGCGAAGGCATGGGATCGTTCCTATCGGTCGCACAGGGCAGCAATCAGCCGCCGAAGTTCATCGTCTTGCGGTACAACGGCGATCCGTCGAGCAAAGAGCTCCTCGCGCTGGTCGGAAAGGGTATCACGTTCGACACCGGCGGCATCTCGATCAAACCGGCCGATCGGATGGAAGAGATGAAGTACGACATGTCGGGGGGCGCCGGGGTAATCGCGGCCATGAGCGCTCTGGCAGAATTGAAGCCGAAGCTCAACGTGGTCGGTATCGTGCCGGCGACCGAGAACATGCCCGGCGGCCGGGCCACGAAACCCGGTGACATCGTTAAAGCGATGAACGGCAAGACGATCGAAGTTATCAACACCGACGCCGAGGGCCGCCTCATCCTTGCCGATGCGCTCTGCTACGCGAATAAGCTGGGAGCGACGAAGATCGTCGACGCCGCGACGCTCACCGGAGCCTGCGTCATCGCGCTCGGCCACGCCGCCTCGGCGGCAGTGACGAACGACGCGGCGTTTGGTGCGGAGTTCTTGTCCGCGGCAAAACCTACGGGCGAACGTTACTGGCAGATGCCGTATTTCGAAGATTACACCAACGCGATGAAAAGCGACATCGCCGATCTCAAGAATACCGGAGGACGACCCGCGGGAACGTTGACGGCTGCGGCATTCTTGCGCGAGTTCGTCGATGCCACACCTTGGATTCATCTCGACATCGCCGGTACGGCCTATCTCGACAACGATTTTCCGTGGCAAGCGAAGGGGCCGACGGGAACGCCCGTGCGCGCCTTCGTCGCTCTGGCTGAGTCGCTTGCCGCTGCCCGGTCGCAGGGCGACGGCCACCCCAACGGTGCGCGATCGGTCGAAGCACGCGTGTGACCCTTCCCTTCGACTCGGCTCAGGGCAAGCTCGCTCATGGTTGACAACGGGCGCTCCATGCGCAAGGAGAGCGCTCGGCCCTACGAACCCGAAAAGAATCCCGCGATTCGGCGCGTGACGGCTGGAGCCATCAAGCGACGCAAGGGCAAGCTGCATTTCCCGATCGCCACCGCGTACGATGCGCCGTTCGGCCAATTCGTCGAAGCGGCGGGCATCGACATCATCTTGGTCGGTGACAGCGTTGGCAACGTGGTGCTCGGCTTCGACGAAACGACCCCGGTAACGCTGGAGAGCATCATCTACCATACGCAAGCGGTCACCCGCGGCACGACGCGCGCGCACATCATGGCCGATATGCCGTTTGGTTCGTACCAAATCAGCAACGAAGACGCATTACGCTCGGCAATTCGTCTCGTCAAAGAGGGCGGCGCGTGCTCCGTCAAACTCGAGGGCGGCCGCGACCAAGCCGAACGCATTCGGGCGATCACGGGTGCTGGGATTCCGGTCGTAGGCCACATCGGGGTTACGCCGCAGACCGCCGGGCTCGGGCCCGGATTCAAGATGCGCACGCACCGCGACCGGCTCATCGACGATGCGCGCTCGGTCGAAGTCGCCGGCGGCTACGCGATCGTGCTCGAAGTCGTCGATTACGAGATCTCGCGCGAGATTACCGAACTGCTATCGATTCCGACGATCGGGATCGGTTCGGGTCCGCACTGCGACGCGCAGGTGCTCGTGCTGCACGATATTCTCGGCATGTACCCGCACTCACCAACCTTCGCCAAGCGCTACTCCGAGATAGGAAATCTCGCAACCAAAGCACTGCAAACCTACGCGCAAGAGGTGCGCGACGGAGTTTTTCCGCCGTCGCTTCAACCGGCAGAAAGGGTCCCATGAGCGAGTACCACGATCATTCCGATCTTTCGCTTCTCCCCGAGCTGCGTAAGCTCGACGGGGCTGGATTCGAAGGCTTCGTCGCGCTCGACAAAACCGTCGGACGCACGGACGGCACGATACCGCAGAAATACCGCGAGCTGATTGCGATCGGCGTCGCATTGACGACGCAGTGCCCCTACTGCCTCAACGTCCACACCGCCAACGCCAAGAAGGCCGGCGCGACCCGCGAAGAGCTCGCCGAAACGGTTCACGTTGCGGCTGCCCTGCGCGCCGGTGCCGCCCTTACCCACGGATTGTTGGCGCTAAAGCTTTTCGACAAAGCCTAGCGGAGAGTGCCCACCAGTTGGCACAGCGCGGTGCGATCGTGGCGCCATGTTCGAAACCGACAAATGGTCCGACCCGCTGCTTATCGCGCTGCGCGCTTTCGAGCGCGTCCTGCTTTCGGCTGACGCCGGCCCTCCAGCGCATCGAGACGCCCGCGTATTTCCTCCAGCGCCTCGATCAGTGCGAGGCCGCCCAAGGCTAACTGGCCCGCCTGCGCCGGCGAACGTGATTCCTCTGCGGCCTCAACATCGCCGCTAGCGGCCTCCCGAACGCGGGCTCCGGCGCGCTCGAGGGCCGCGGTGACGAAGGCATGCGCACGAGAGCGCATGGCATCGTTGACTTTGCGTCCGAGCGGCTTTACTTCGACGAGCATCGAGAGCTTGTTGCCCTCGACATACAGCCTCGCCTCATCACGTTCGAGACCATAGAGCGCTTCCGCGGTAGTGCCGAGTGCGCGCGCGACGCGCACGATAACGCTGATCGAGGGATTCGGCCGCTGATCGGCTTCGATCTTATACAGCGTGGGATGGTTGACCTCAGCGCGGCGCGCGAGTTCGTTCTGCGACCAGCCCAACGCGTGGCGCCTCGCGGCGATCCTCTTTCCCAACGTCACGCATCAGGACTGTAGCAATCGGCGACCGAGGCCCTTGAACCAAATGGCAGCGCCATTTGTCCCTCGACTAAGTTTACCCCGAGCGGAGTCGAGGGGCTCGGGATGACGGAGGTCAGGCTGGGGTGGGTTGCACCTCGCGAGCCGCGGGAACGTTCGGATACTCGCCGATGAGACAGCCGAGGCACATATCCTCGCGCTTGCGCCCAACCGCCGCGATCAAGCCGTCCAGGCTGAGATAGCCGAGCGAATCGGCGCCGGTCTTTTGACGGATCTCTTCCACCGAATAGTTAGCGGCGATGAGCTCGTCGTACGTCGCCATGTCGACGCCGAGATAACAGGGATGCTTGATCGGCGGCGAGGTGATCCGCAAGTGGACTTCACGGGCCCCGGCCTCGCGCAGCAGCGCCACGATCCGGGGCGTCGTCGTGCCGCGAACGATCGAATCGTCCACGACGATGACGCGCTGGTCGCGCAGGTTCTCGACGACGGGATTGAACTTGAGATGCACGCCGCGGGAGCGCATGCGCTGATCCGGGCTGATGAAGGTGCGGCCGATATACCGGTTCTTGATGAGACCTTCGATGTACGGCAAACCGCTCTCGGCGGCGTAGCCGATTCCGCCCGCGACCGCCGAGTCGGGCACGGCCATAACGACATCGGCCTCGACCGGATGTTCTTTTGCGAGTTGCCGTCCCATCTCGTAACGCGCCATGTAGACCGATCGTTCGTTGAAGCTGGAGTCGGGACGCGCGAAATAGATGTACTCGAACATGCAGAGCGCCGATCGAGCCGCTTCCGTTTCCGTCTTATGCGATTCGAGGCCGTCCGGCCCGATATGGATGATTTCGCCGCGCTCGATTTCGCGGAGGTATTGCGCGCCGACCGTTCCCAGCGCGCACGATTCCGAAGCAACGACGTATCCGTTGTCGGCGAGCTTTCCCAGGCACAACGGACGAACGCCCCACGGATCGCGGAACGCGTACAACTCGTTCTGCGTGCAGAGAACGATCGAGTAGGCTCCGCGCGCCTTGGCCAGCACAGACTTGATGCGGTCGACCATCGATCCCTTGGACTCGACGATGAGCTTCGCCATGACTTCGGAATCGGACGTCGCCTGCAGGACGGTCGTCGGGGCGAGCGTCTCGCGCAGCTCGTCGGTATTGGTGAGATTTCCGTTATGCGCGAACGCAAAATCGCCAAGCTCGGTACGTTCGAGCAGAGGCTGGGCGTTGACGACGATCGACGACCCGGTCGTGGAGTAGCGCGTATGCCCAATCGCGATGTGCCCGCTCAGCTCGCCAAGGATATCCTCGTCGAAGATGGCGCCGAGCAGCCCCATCTCCTTGTGCGAGCGAATCGTGCCGCCGTCGGCTGCAGCGATGCCCGCGGACTCCTGTCCACGGTGCTGCAACGCGTAGAGCGCAAAGAACGCCATTCTGGCTGCGTCGCGCCCCGGTGCGAAGACCCCCGTTATCCCGCACATCTCGGTTCTATTATAGCAGACCGGGCGAATTTAGTTCGACGAGCGCCTCCCGCCGAAGATCTGCAGCAAAGCCAGGAAGATGTTAATCGCATCGAGGTAGATGCTGGTCGCCATCTGCACGGCGGTCAGGCCATCGCCGCCCGCGCGGATCCGCGCAAAGTCGATCAACACGAGCCCGGAAAAGATTATCAGCGTCAGCCACGCATACGTTTCGGGATGAATGAATCTTACGAAGATCGAAACGATCCCGACGACGATCAAGCCGAGCAGCGCGATCATGAAGATGCCCTGAAAGCGCCGCAAATCTAAACCGGTCGCGTAGACGATCGCTGCGAGCGCAAACATTCCAAGCCCGGTGGTTATTGCGGCGTTGACCACGACCTCGGGGCCGAAGGCGTAAACGTATTGATGCACGACCGGAGCGATGCCGACTCCCTGTAAGAACGTAAACGCATAAAAGAGCAGCAGCGAGAGCGCTTCGTTCTGTCGCACCGCGTTGATCACAAAGAGCAGTACGAACCCGACGAGCATCGCGATCAGCCCTAGGCCGGGAGGCACACCTTGGAAGAGCCACGCGGCCAGCGCTGTAACGCAAAGACCAAGCGCGGTGATACCCAGCACCTGGGCGAGCAGCGAATGCGTCGGAATCGCCGGCACAACCGGGCCGCCCAATTGACCTTGGGGTGAATAACGATAAGCCATGACGTTCCTTAATAACCTCCGTCCGCGCGGGGAGTTACATCACGGTCTGCTGGCTTCTCCTTTCGCCATCCGATTCCAGCTATCGTACGCTTGCCGTCTCATCGGCGTTTGAGCTAGACGGTAGCACGGCGCGGCGGGTCCTCTCGGCTTCTTCCGCCTTCGCGGCCGCGCGCGGGTAGCGCCCCATTAAAAACGCAGCCAGCACCGTCAAAGCCGGAAGCACCCCAAAGTAGCGTGCGTTGGCGCCGACAATTGCCGAACCGGCAGCAGGAGCGAGGATCATCGCGACGCTGTTGATCGAGTCGTTAACCCCCATAATTGCTCCACGCTCGCTAGGCTTAACCCGAACGGAGAGCAGCGCGGTCAACGTCGGTTCGACCATCGCCGAACCGATCGCCCAGGCGATCAAGAGCGCCGCGAAAGCCAACAAGTCGTTAACGAACGCCAGCGCAGCGTAAGCGGCAAAACTGAGCAGAAGGCCAATCTGCGCGACGCGACGATCTCCGAGGCGCTTGGCAAGCGGTGATACGACGAAAATCAATGCTGCGCCACCGACGACGCCGGCAACCGAGAGCAGCGAGCCTACTTGAGATACCGGCGAGCCGAGCACGTGGTGCAAATAAAGGGCGAGGTTCGCGAGAAAACAGACAATCGCGAAGATCGCCAGGAAGTGGCGAATCAAGACGAGCCGCACGCCCGGCACGTTCGCGGCCTTCAACGAGGCGGCAATGCTGGTCTGACTTCTGCGCTGCATATGCGATGGCAGCAGAAGCACCGTGATCAGAATCGTGATTACTTCGATCCCGGCGGCAACGAGGAACGGCACCGCGAGGCTGCGGTGAATCAAAAATCCGGACGTTACCGGTCCGATGATGAATGCCACACCGAAAACGGCGCCGTAGAGCGAATAAGCAAGATCGCGATCTTCTTCTTTTGTGACGTCGGCGATGTACGACTGTACGGCGCCTAACGCGCCGCCTCCGGAACCCGAGATGATGCGCGAGATGAAGATCCAAATCAGCGACGGTGCCAGCGCCTGCATCAAATAACCGGCTAGCGTTAAGAACTGCGCGATAAGGATGATGTTCTTGCGCCCCAGACGATCGCTCAGCTTCCCCCAAACCGGCGCTGCAATCATCGAGCAGAGCGCGGGGATACTCAAAAGTGAACCCGTCATGACGTCGGAGGCCCCGTACTGCTTTACGATCTCCGGCAGCAGCGGGATCATCAGAGTGTACCCGAGCGTCTCGACGAGCGTCGTGGCGTAAATAGGCAGCAGCGCGCGCGGCAAGCGCCACATCATCAGGCTTTACCCGTCACCCGGGGAAGGCCGCGATATCGGTGCGGTAGGTTAGCTGATCGGTGCCGAGGCGGCCGGCGAGCTGCTTCACGGCGGCGTATGCTCTTGTGCGAGCCTCACTCAAACCGTCGCCTAATGCGGTAACCGTCAGAACTCGTCCTCCCGAAGCGTCGACCGTGCCGTTGTTCCGGCGTGATGAGCCCCAGAACGCGCGACAACCGTCATCGAGGGCGACGTCGGCACTCAAACCTTGCAGCGGCGTACTGCTCGTCGTGGGATAGTTGCCGGTCGCCAGCACGACACCGACGCAATGCTGCTCCGACGTCGTGAACTGTGAGAGATCCATCGCGCCGGTCGCGACGGAGTGAAGCAGCGCCGCGAAGTCGCCGCCGATGCGCGGCAAGAGCGCCTGCGTTTCGGGGTCGCCGAAACGCGCGTTGAATTCGATGACGTGCGGCCCGCCGGCCGTCCACATCAAACCGCAGTAAAGCACGCCGACGTACTCCTCCCCTTCGGCGAGCAGTCCACGCAGGGCCGGCGCGAGAATTCGTTCGCGCACGCGATCGAAGCAATCATCGGGAAATCCCGAAGCCGGCGAATACGCGCCCATGCCGCCCGTGTTCGGCCCGGTGTCGCCGTCGCCGGCGCGTTTATAATCGCACGCCGCCCCGATCGGTGCTATCGCGCGTCCATCGCAGAGCGCAAAAACGCTGAGCTCGCGCCCTTCCAGCCGCTCCTCGAGCAGCACGTCGGAGCCGCCGCCCGGGATGTGTCCGCCGCGATACCACTCGGTGAGCACGGTACGTGCCGTCGCAGCGCTCGGTGTCACGACCACGCCCTTGCCGGCCGCGAGGCCATCCGCCTTAACGACGACCCCGCCTCGCCATTCCTCGAGTGCTTTGGCGGCCGCTTCGAGTGAGTGCACGATCGCCGCGCGCGCAGTCGGAATGCCGTGGCGTTCCATGAAGCGCTTGGAAAAGATCTTGCTCGACTCGAGGCGCCCGCTGGAGCGGTTCGGGCCGAAAACAGGGATGCCGGCGTCGCGCAGCCGGTCGCCGACTCCGGCTGCAATCGCCGTTTCCGGACCGAGTACGACCAGGTCGATCCGTTCGGCTTCGCAGCGTTTAACGAGCGCTTTGCCGTCGGTTGCGGCCAGATCCCAGTTCTCGCCACGCGCCGCCGTCCCGGCATTGCCGGGCGCGGCAAAGACGGCTTCGCACGACGGCGATTCGCCGATGCGCCACGAGAGCGCATCCTCGCGCGCACCGCTACCGACGATGAGAACGCGCATCTACTCCCACTCGACGGTTGCGGGCGGTTTTGTGGTGACGTCGTAGGCGATCCGGTTAACGCCTTGCACTTCGTTGACGATCCTCGCCGAGATCCGGCCGAGCAGTTCATGCGGCAGGCGCGCCCAGTCGGCGGTCATCCCGTCTTCGCTCGTAATCGCACGGATCGCGACGAGATTGGCGTAGGTGCGTCCGTCTCCCATGACGCCGACGCTTTTCACGGGCGTCAGCACCGCGAAATACTGCCAAGGATGCGGCTCGAGCGTCGCGGCATCGATCTCTTCGCGCACGATCGCATCGGCGTCGCGGACAATCTCGAGCCGCTCTAGGGTCACGTCGCCAATGATCCGCACCGCTAAGCCCGGCCCCGGAAATGGCTGGCGATTCACGATATGTTCGGGCAGGCCGAGCGCGCGCCCCAGCACTCGCACCTCATCTTTGAAGAGCGCTCGGAGCGGCTCGATCAGCGCAAGCCCCATCTGCTCCGGAAGGCCGCCGACGTTATGGTGTGATTTGATCTTTTGGCCGGCCTTGCTCTGCGGCGTCTTCGATTCGATGACATCGGGATAGAGCGTTCCCTGAACGAGATACTTGACGCCACGTATCTTCGCCGCCTCCTGTTCGAAGACGTCGATAAACTCGTGCCCGATGATGATGCGCTTGCGCTCGGGATCTTCGACTCCACTCAGCTTGCGCAGAAAGCGGTCGCGCGCGTCGACTGCGACCACGTTGAGATCGAGTACTTCGCGAAATGCGGCGACGACCTCGTCGCCCTCTCGTTTGCGCAACAACCCGTGATCGACGAAGATACAGGTGAGCTGCTCGCCGATCGCACGTGCCACCAGCGTCGCCGCCACCGCCGAATCGACGCCCCCCGAGAGCGCACAGATCACCTTGTCCTTGCCCACGCGAGCGCGAATTTCGTCGATCGATTTCTCGAGAAACGATTCCATCTTCCAGTCGCGCCCCAAGCCGGCGATCTGGCGCAGAAAGTTGTCGAGAACCGTGCGGCCGTATTGGGTGTGCACGACTTCCGGATGAAACTGCACGCCGTAAATCTTCTTCTTCAGATTTCCCATCGCCGCGACGTGGCAGCGAGGCGTCGAGGCGAGCGCCGCGTAACCGTCGGGCAGCGAAACGACCGAGTCACCGTGCGACATCCAAACCCGCGACTCGTCGGGGATGCCGTCGAAGAGCGGCGTCTCGCGATTGTCGACCACGAGCGTTGCCGGACCGTATTCGGCTTGGTCGAGTTTGACGAGCTCCGCGCCGACGTCGCGCGCAATCAGCTGCATCCCGTAGCAGATGGCGAGAATAGGGACGCCCGAATCGGCAATCGCGCCGTCCATCTCCGGAGCGCCATCGACGAGAGTGCTCTCCGGACCGCCCGATAGGATCAGTGCCGCGGGCGCGCGCGCGCGCAGCGTGTTCCACGGCGTGTCGTACGGCACGATCTCGCAATAGACGCCAAGCTCGCGGACGCGCCGCGCGATCAGCTGCGCGTATTGAGCGCCGAAGTCGAGGACGAAAACCGTTTCGGGCATCGGCCTCTAAGCGGCTGCGGCCGCCGCCTTGAGCGCAGCATCGTAGTCCGGCTCGTTGGCGACCTCACGCACGAGCTGAACGTAGCGAATCGTGCGATCCTTGCCGATGACGACAATTGCGCGGGCGTGCAAGCCCAGTTCTGCAATCAGCAGACCGTAGTTCAATCCGAAGCTGTGGTCGCGGTAATCGGAAAGCATTTCGAGCTTCACGTCGCCTTGCGCACCGCACCACCGCGCTTGCGCAAAAGGAAGGTCCATGCTAACGACGGCGGCGCTCACGTCCGGCGGCAACTCGCCGAGTCGCGCGTTGAACTTCTGCGACTCCAACGAGCAAACGCTCGTGTCGAGTGACGGAACGACGAGCAGCATGGCGGCTCGCTTCCCTTCGTCCAGCAGAATATCGAGATTCACCGGCGAGAGATCGCCCGCGGTCAACTCGAACTGCGGCGCCGGGTCCCCGGCTCGCAGCTCGGCCCCGAGCAGCGTCATCGGCTTACCTTTAAAGGTGACTGCGCCGGCGCGCTGCTGAATGGAATCGACGGTCATAAAAATACCTCCAAAACGGCTGTGAGTTGCTCTAGGTCAACACATCCTCGAGGCGATCGGTGTCGCGCGCCATGACGAGCTCCATGGCGATGCGCTCGCCGACCGAAACGTCGCGCCCCCACCGATACGCCGAGTATGGCGTGTAGCGGGTTCCGGGCGAACCCGGGATGCGTAGCGAAACGTCGTAGCAGACAAGTTCCTTGGGCGGCCCCGCGGTAATGACGCACTGCAGCGCAAACGGCCCGATCACTCCGGGCGGGTATAGCTCGCGCGCCGCGGTAACGAAGCGCTCGCCTATCGCGAAGGCAGGCTCGAGCATCGACTCGAGCACGGTTGCGGCGATGTGCCCGGCCTCTTCCAGGCGCATCGGCACGTGCCGCACCGCATCGAGCGCGGACGGCGGGAGATTGCGCAGCCCTTCCAGATTCGTTTGGCGCCGCGTATCGGTGCCCGACAGCTCGAGCTCGCCCAGTAACGGCGAGTAAAAGAAGTTGAAGTTGACCGACGGCCCGAGCGCATACTCCTCGATGCGCGCCGCAGCGAGACCATCGGCGGTCAATACGCCGTCCCCGATTAAGCGGCGGCTTACCGCGTCGAAGTCGCCCGGCGACGATGCCAGGAAGAAGGCGCGCTCAAAAGTGACGCGCGCGTGCGGCGCCTTGACCATGACCAGCCGGTCGATCTCTTCGGGAGAATGAAATCGCCGCGGATGGCGGATTCCAGCGCGCTCCAGCAACGCGTATTGGTCCTCGTCACTCTCGCCGCGTTCTTCGGCCTTGAGCAGCCGGCGGTTTCCGAAGAATGGGGTCAGCATGCGGCGTTCGATCTCCTCGTACTCGAACTTCTGCCGCAAATAGACTTCGAACGAACGATTGGGGACGAAGATAACGTTCTCGCCGAGCAGACGCTGCTGTACCCCGTCGTCGAGAATTTCCGCAAACGAATCGAGTTCCAGAACGGCGTCGACGCAACCGCGCCGCACCGGCCTGTCGCGCGCGGCAAAGTATCGCGTATAGGTCAGCTCGCGGCCCTTGGCGGTGACGATCAGGTTTCGAAGCCCTTGCGCGCGCGCTCCGTAGGCAACTTCGAGCGCCGAATGGCTGCCGATTGAGCTCAGCGTCAACCGCGAGTTATCGTAGCCGGCCAGCGCCCGCGCGAGCTCCTGCGTCGTCACGGCGGCGTCATTCGACGCGAATCTTGCCGCCCATGCGGCGCCATACCATCGGTGAGTAGATCGCTACCGCTACGATTCCCACGATCGAAACGACCAACGCACAGCTCAGCGCCGTTGCGGACGGAGCCGGCTGGAAGATCGAGATTCCGGAGTTTCGCGCCGGAAATCCCGGCAACAGATAGGGAAAGATCGTCGAAGCCGTCGCGACCAATAGAAGGGTGATAAACGCACAGGACAAGGCGAAAGTTCTTACCGCCTGTGCCATTGCAGCAGCGCGACGCGCGGCTACGAGCATCAGCAGCGAGAGCACGGGGAACGCAACGAGCCAAGGCGCCGCCAGCGGCGGATGCATCGCGAAGGTAAGCACAGTCACCGCCAAATAGAGCGCAAGCACTGCCCACCACACTCGCGCGAGAAATGCCAGCGAACGCGCACCCAGCTCACCCTCGATGCGCATCGCCGCAAAGCCCGCGCCGTGCATGGCGAGGGTTGCAACCGCAAAGAGACCGACGAGCACCGCGTATGGATTGAGCAGAAATGCAAACGTGCCGGCAAAGTAGCCGGCGGCGTCCACCGGCACGCCGCGCACCAAGTTGCCCAGCGCGAGCCCGAACAAGAAAATCAGCAGCACGCTCGATGCCGAGAATGCAACGTCCCAAAACTGATGCCAAAGCTCCGACGGAAAATGCTCGCGCAGCTCCAGCGCAATTCCGCGAAACATTAGGAGCCACAGCACGACCACAAAGGGTAGATAGAATCCCGAGAACGACGCGGCATAGGCTGCCGGAAAGAGCGCGAAGAGGACGCCGCCGGCGGCAATCAGCCAAACTTCGTTCCCGTTCCAAAACGGCCCGATGCTCGCCATCGCCGCGGAACGCTCGCGATCCGACCGAGCGATCATCGGAGCGATCGCAGCGACGCCGAGATCGTAGCCGTCGAGCAGCACGTACATCGTCAACATAAAGGCGACGACGATAAAACCCGCGACGCTCATGTTTCCACGGGTCCGTTGCCGATCTCCCGCAAGACGAGATATAAGAACAGCACGCCGAGCAGAAAGTACATCCCCGCAAAGCCGATCAACGTAAAGAGCGTTTCGCCGCCCGCAACGGTGGGCGAGGCACCCTGCGCCGTACGCATGAGGCCGTAGATAATCCAAGGCTGCCTTCCGACTTCGCTCGCCGTCCAGCCGGCCTCATTGGCGACGTACGGAAAGGGCATGATGAGCATCAAAATCCAGAGCATCCAGCGCGCGCTCCAGAGTCTTCCAATCCATAACAGCGCCACGGCCAGCGCGGCAACCGCGACGAAGATCGTGCCGAGCCCGACCATGACGTGATACGCGTAGTAGACCAGCTCGACGGGAGGCCAAAGCTCGCGGGCAAAGGCATTGAGACCGGTAACGTTCGCGCGAAAATTTCCGTATGCGAGAAAGCTCAAGACGTCCGGAACGAAGATCGGATCGATGAGGTGGGCGGTTGCCGTGTCCGGCATGCCGATAATCGCGAGCGGCGCGTCGTGCGTGGTCGAAAATAGGCCTTCCATTGCCGCGAGTTTGATCGGCTGATAGGCCGTAACGTCGCGGCCGTTACGATCGCCGGTCGGGAAGACCGCGATCAGCGCGAAGACGAGGGCGACGATCGTGCCCGCCCGGACCATCCGCCGCCCGATGGCTTCTTCCCGGCGGCTCAGCAAATAGTACGCGCCGACGCCCGCAACCACGAAACCCCCGGTCAGCAGCGCTCCGCTCAG
>DASXGO010000420.1:0-2729 GCA_036489055.1 Candidatus Cybelea sp.
CAGCTCGCCAGGTATACTGCCGCTTGGCCCGCCGAGTTCCCACCGCCCACAACGATTACGTCTTCGGAGTTGCACAACTTTGCCTCGATCGAGGTCGCACCGTAGTAAACGCCGTCGCCCTCGAAACGCGTCAGGTTGTCCAAGCTGGGCTTGCGGTAGCGGGCACCACTCGCGATGATGATCGAGCGCGCCGCGATGGCGCCGCCGTCTTCCAATTGCACGCGATACGGCTGGCGGCCGCAGTCGAACCGTAGCGCACGATCCGTTAAAAGTTGCGCTCCGAATTTTTCGGCTTGCGAATACGCTCGCGCCGCGAGCTCAGCTCCGGGGACGCCGGTCGGAAACCCGAGATAGTTTTCGATTTTCGAGCTCGATCCGGCTTGCCCGCCGGGAGCATTCTCCTCGATCACCAGCACGTCGAGCCCTTCCGAAGCACCGTACACCGCAGCGGCCAAGCCCGACGGTCCCGCGCCGACGACGACGACGTCGCGGACGTGCGTCCGGTCGATCAATTCGTTGAAGCCCAAGCACTGCGCGAGCTCGCGTTCGGATGGATTGCGCAGCACGTCCTTGCCGCGACAGATCACGACGGGAATGTCACCCGCATCCACGTGAAAGGTCGTCATCAGATGTTCGGCTTCGGCATCGCGCTCCAGCTCGAGATACGTAGACGGATGGCCGTTGCGTAGGAGAAATTCTTTGAGCCGCCACGTATCGGCAGAATGCGCCGACCCGATCAAAACGACGTCGCCGACATCGCCCTTAAGCAAGCCCGCGCGCCGCAAGATAAACGCCCGCATGACGATCTCGCCGATTTCCTCGTCGCCCTGCACCAGCGCCATCATTGCGTCGCGGTGAAGCTCTACGAGCTCGCCGGCCTGGGAGACTTGGACGCGAAACATCGTCGAGCGGCCGGAGAGCGTGTTGAGCTCACCGCTAAACTGTCCGCGTCCGCTGAGTGTGATTACACGCTTCCCAAGCTCCGCCGGGCGCACGGCTTCGAGCTCGCCGGAGAGAAGCACGAAAAACGGAATTCCTGCATCGCCTTGCTCGACCAGAATCTCACCAGCCGTTATCGCTCGCACGCGGCCGCGAGCCTTGACGCGCTCGATCTGCGCTTCCGACAGTGTAGGAAAGACCTTGTCGCGCTCTCCGACGAGGGGAATTTCAGTGAAGCTCATGGTTGCGGCAGTTTCGTCTTAGCTAATATGTGGCGATGCGGCCGATGCCGTCAACACCCTGATACGAAGTAAACCACATCATTCCAATTGGCCCAAGCGCGATCTGGCGCAGTTCGTCGCCCATGGTGCCCGAAGCGTAGAAATGCATCTTGCCGGACTTCGTAACGCGGCCGATCCCAAAGCGCCCGTTGAAATCCGTAAACCAGAGTGCGCGGTCCGGCCCCACTGCGATACCGGACGGGCCCCCGCCCTGGTAGTTGGTGGGATACTCGGTGTACTCGCCGGCGGTCGTTAGGCGGCCGATTGCGTTCGCGGCGCGTTCGGCAAACCAGAGCGCCTTGTCCGGGCCGACGCAGATCCAGGCCGGCCCTAAGCCGACCGTGTACGAGCGGTGCTTCCCTTTTGGAGTTACGCGGATGACTTGGTTGGAGAACCTGCTTCCGACGACGGATTGCGTGACCCAAAGGTTACCGTCGGGGCCGGTAACGATGCCTTGCAACTGGGCGTCGGCGCTTGCAACCGTAAAATGCTTGAAGTTCCCGCGGGTCGTCACGCGACCGACGCTTCCGTTTTGCGCGAACCACAAAGCGCCGTCTGGCCCCGTCGTAATCCCCTGCGGAGCCGAGCCGGCCGGATCCTTAAAGAGCGTTACCTTTCCGTTAAGGTTGAGGGTGCCAACACCGCCGCCGCCGAGCGTGAACCATAAATTTTTATCTGGTCCGACCGTGATTCCATCTGAGAGCTCTGCTCCGACGGGCTGCTGCAGCGTATACCTTCCGCGCGCAGTGACGCGTCCGACCACGTCGTTGCCGGTGTCGGTGAACCACGCGTCATTGTCAGGGCCGCCGACGATTCCGTCCGGAGTCGCATCCCCGAACGTATCGTCATAAAACGTGACCTTTCCGCGTTTATCGGGAGCGATGCTGTGCGAAGGCTCGTACGAAACGGGGCCGGATACGGCGCCGGCGTTCGGGAAAGTGCAGCCCGACGCAGTTCCAACGATCAGCGCGGCAATCAACGGAAACCTGTGATGCACGCTGCTATTCGAGGACCTTTCCGGTGGCGAACAGGACGCGCCCCGGGGCGCAGAGGTCGGGATCCGCGCCTTGCCAGACCGACCCGACGAGCGCATTCGTGAGCGTGTGATCGATCTGAGCTAAATGCGTAAACGATCCCCGGTCCGTGAGCGTGTAAACCGTCCCATGATATCTGACGAAGAAATCGATTTCGGTTGCCGGCGTTTCGTGAGCGTTGTAATAAACGACGTTTACGCCGTTGGTTCGGGTATGGTTGGCATTTTCAACAACCGTGCAGCGCTGTACGATGATGCCGAAGGCAGATCTGAATTTCGCCGAAGCGCTCAAAGGTGCCAGCAGCACGGCTAGCGTCAGCATGGTAATTAGAAGTCGTCGCACTGGTCCGCTCCACTTCTGCGGCATTGTAACCGCGGCGGGGGCACCGATTGGCGCCCCTTTTTCGCTGTAGATGAGCGTTCCCATGGCGGCTGGCCGACCAAACGGCCCCGCGGCGCTAACTAGGTTGGGCGCG
>DASXGO010000483.1:0-2038 GCA_036489055.1 Candidatus Cybelea sp.
GACATAGCGGTCGTCGAAATGGGCGCGCGCCACTACGGCGACGTCGCCGAGTTGGTCGAGATCGCGCGGCCTCAGTTCGGAATCTTAACGAACATCGGCGAGGCGCATCTTGAGATCATGGGTTCACGTGAGCGGCTCGAAGATACGAAATGGGCGCTCTTCGCTCGCGGAGCGCACCCGATCGTCAACGCCGCGGATGCCGCGACTCGGCGCCGGGCGCCCAGCCTCGGCGGCACGCCCCACTGGTTCGCCGCCGAGCTTTCGTCGCTCGATTCGCCGGCGAATTTCGAGGTACTGACTTCGTTCTCGGGCTCGCGGCGGCTCGTTCATCGCGCCGGCACCGGCGCGGTCGAACTCGACGTCGACGTGCGCGTTCCAGGCGAATATAACCGCGCCAATCTCGCGGCCGCCGTTGCGGGAGCCATCGAACTCGGCGTTGCACCCGAGCAGTTGGTGGAATTGATTGCTCGCGTGCGCCTGCCGGAGGGACGCTACGATCGCATTCCAATGCGCGGCGGCGTCGCATTGATCTACGATGCGTACAATGCAAACGCAAGCGGGATGATCGCCGCGCTCGACGCGTTCGCCGGCGAGGCAGCCGGGCGCCGCATCGCGGTGCTCGCGAGCATGGCCGAGCTCGGCGGTGAGTCAAAGGCGCTGCACGAGCGCGTCGGCGAGCGTGCCGGCGGGCTTGTCGACGTACTTCTGCTACGGGGTGAGTACGCAGCGGATCTAGCGCGCGGCGCGCAGCGGGCCGGCCTGGGCGTCGACCGAATCGTACGCGTGGAAACGAACGCGCAAGCCGCGCGGTGGCTGCGCGAGCACCTGCGCAGCGACGACGTCGTGCTTCTCAAGGGCTCGCGCAAATACAAATTGGAAGAGATCGTCGAAGAGCTGCGCGCGTGAGTCAAGTTCGCACGATGCGCGTCATGCGTTCGGAGCTGCCGCACGGGGTTACTGCGATCCCGGTCCGGACGCCGCTCGTGAGCCCCGGAGACGATCTCGTCGATTTGGTAGCGCGTAATGTGCGCGGAATCGCGCGCCCGGGGGACGTGGTGGCCGTTTCGGAGAGCGCCGTCGCGATCGCTCAGGGTGAGTTTCTTGCGGCGGAACACGTGCGCCCGTCGCGCCTGGCATTTGCGATCGCGCGCCGCGCCGATCCGATGGCGACGATTAGCCAACCGGAGTCGATTCAGTTGGTGATCGACCGCGTCGGACGCTGGAAAGTGATCTATGCGACGCTCATGCAGCTCACGGCACGTCTAGCCGGGCAGCGCGGCGCATTTTACCGCGTGATGGGAGAGGCCGTTGCCGCGGTCGACGGATACACGGGCACGATGCCGCCATACGAACGCGCAATCGTCTTCGCGCCGCGCGACGCGGACGGATTTGCGGGGTCGGTTGCGCGCGCCACCGGCGTTGCCTGCGCCGTAGTCGACGCAAACGATCTCGGCAAGGCGAAGCTCTTGGGAAGCTCGGACGGCGTACGGCGCGAGAGCGTCGAAGCCGCGTTGCTCGATAACCCCCACGGCAACAGCGACGAACAGACGCCGATCGTCGTGCTCAAATGGCGCGGTGCCGGCGCCAATCCGCTACTCGAGGTACCGTCGTGAGCAATCCGTCGCCGGGCACGCTCGGGCTGTGGATGCTCTTCGGCTTCCTCGTTGCGGCGCTCGCCGCTGCTGCGCTGCTCTTTCTCTTCGGACGGCTCGGCGTTCGGCAGCACGCGTATGAGGATGCACCGCAAACGCATCGTTCCAAAACCGGAACGCCCACCATGGGGGGTCTCGTCTTCGTCGCCGTGCTCTTCGCGGCGCTGGCGGTCAGCCGCGCGCCGCTGCTGCCGGAGTTGGTCTTCTTCATGGCGCTCTGCGCCGGAATCGGAGCCGTCGACGACGTCGTCAAATTGCGTCACGGTGCGAATCAGGGCGTGCGCGCCAGGACGAAGTTTTTGGCGACGGCGCTCGCGGCAGCGATTTTCCTGCGCGAGTTGGCGGCGTCACCGGCATTGTCGTATCCTGACGTGCTTTTCCACGCG
>DASXGO010000494.1:0-2373 GCA_036489055.1 Candidatus Cybelea sp.
CGGTACGCCGCGTGATTATGTCGAGCGAACCCTGACCGAGGGTTACGACGTAATCATGAAACCCGAGGTCAACGGTGCGCTCGCCGTAAAAGCGGCGTACCCGGATGCGGTACTGATTTTCTTAGTGCCGGACCGATTTTCGAACTTGCGCGAGCGGCTGCTCGCCCGCCGTACAGAGACGAACGAGGAGATCGCGCGGCGGCTCGAGATCGCGCAGCAGGAGATGAAGTTCATCCGCAGGTTCGATTACATCGTCGTGAACGCGCAGGACCGTCCGCAGGAGGCGGTGCGCGATTTGCAAGCAATCCTGCAAGCGGAACGTTTTCGCATTCACCGGTATACCGACGACTCCATCCGGCGGGTGGAATCGTCCTAAACGCAACAACGTCAAACGTAAGGAATCATTCGATACATTATGAGTAAGTCGGTATTCGGCGACCTGGACGCACTGCTCGAGCACGCCGATTCAAAGTTCAGCCTCGTCAACATCGTAACCAAGCGCGCGCGCCAGCTCAACAACTGGATTCGCGTGCAGCAGCTCCCGGCGACGGATCGGCGCGAATATTTTGCGAGCGAGCCGCTCGTCGATAAAGAGACGATCAATCCCAACAAGCCCGTCTCGATCGCGCTCGACGAAATCGCCGAGGGCAAGATCGTCTATAAACGTACCCGCGAGGGGATCAAGTAGCACTCCTATGTGCGGGATCGTCGGTTATATCGGCAAGCGCGATAGCGTACCGATCATTATGGACGCGCTGCGGCGGCTCGAGTATCGGGGATACGACAGCGCCGGAATCGCGGTCATCGATGCCGGCGGATCGCTCGCAGGCTCCAAGGCCGAGGGGAAACTCTCACGCCTCGCCGAGCGCCTCAACGACGGCGAACGGCTCTCCGGAGTCGTCGGCGTCGGCCATACGCGCTGGGCGACGCACGGGGCGCCGTCGGACGCCAACGCCCACCCGCACCTCGATTGCCAAGGCCGCATCGCCGTTGTCCATAACGGCATCATCGAAAACTACGCGGCGCTGCGGGCGCGCCTACTCGAGCTGGGGCACGTCTTCAGCAGCGAGACCGACACCGAAGTTCTCGCGCATCTCATCGAGGTGCATTATGACGGAGATCTAGAAGCCGCCGTTCGGCGAACCGTTGCGGAGGTGCGCGGCGCGTACGCGCTCGGCGTCATCTCCAGCGACGATCCGAACCACTTGGTCTTTGCTCGCAACGGTGCGAGCCCGCTCGTGCTGGGCATCGGTGACGGAGAGATGTACGTCGCCTCGGATACGCCGGCAATCCTGCCCTATACGCGTCGCGAGATCATTCTCCAAGAGGGCGAGATCGCGGTGGTCGCCCGCGACGGAATTCGCCTGAGCGACTATAACGGAGCGCCGATCCACCGCGATCCGATTGCGATCACGTGGGACCCGGGTTCGGCCGAGAAAACCGGCTACAAGCACTTCATGCTCAAAGAGATCTTCGAGCAGCCGCTCGTCATCAAGGAAACGTTGGCCGGTCGCGTCGACGACTCCGGAACCGTTCATCTAGGCGGCGATCTCGGTGCGATTACGCCCGAGCGATTGCAGAAGATCAGCAAGATTGCGATCACCGGCTGCGGGACGGCGTATCACGCGGGCATGGTTGGGATGTACCTGCTGCGCTCGCTGGTGCGCCTGCCCGTCGAGATGGAGCTGGCCAGCGAATTCCGCTACGGCGATCCGGTTATCGATCCGACGACGCTGGTCATCGCCATGTCGCAATCGGGGGAGACTGCCGACACGATCGAGGCGGTTCGAATCGCTAAAGCGGCCGGCTCGGACGTGCTCGGCATTTGCAACGTACTCGGCTCGCACCTCACGCGGCTCGCCGACGGAATGCTCTACACGCGCGGCGGCCCCGAAATCGGGGTCGCGGCGACGAAGACCTACGTCTCGCAGGTCGCCGCGATGACGCTGTTCGCGCTCTATTTGGCGCGGTTGCGCGGCACCGCCGACGAACGTCGCCTGCGCGAAGTTGCCGACGGCACCAAACTGCTCCCGGCGGCGGTCGACGTCGTACTCAATACCTCCGACGAGATTCGAAGGGTCGCGCGGGAGCTGCGCAAGGCGCAGAGCGTGCTCTTCATCGGACGATACGTCAACTTCCCGACGGCGCTCGAAGGCGCTCTCAAACTCAAGGAAATCTCGTACATTCACGCCGAGGGCTATCCCGCCGGCGAGATGAAGCACGGGCCGATCGCGCTCATCGACGAGCGCATGCCGGTGGTCGCGCTGGCGCCGCACGACGCGGTGTTCGAAAAAATGATCGGCAACATGCAGGAAGTGAAGGCGCGCGGCGGCACGGTCGTCGCGGTGACGACGCGCGGCGACAAACAGCTGG
>DASXGO010000498.1:0-12987 GCA_036489055.1 Candidatus Cybelea sp.
ACGGCGAACGGCTCTCGCTGACGCAGCGGGCGCTTTTGGAACGCGCGGCCCGGCACGTGCATCCGGGTGGGGCGCTCGTCTATGCAGTCTGTTCGACGGATCCACGTGAAACGACCGAAGTGATCGATTGGTTTTTATCGACGCAAAACTTCGAACGAGGCTTGATTCCTGCCGCTTACCGTCAGTTTTTGAGCGAAAACGGCGACGTATTGGTTCCACCAGGAATCGACGGCCGCGATGGATTTTATATCGCGCGCGTCGAGCGGCGCGTATGAGCTTTTTCGCAAAGATCGAGCAGCTCTGCGCGTCCTTGATCGAGCGCGCGTTTGCCAAAACCTTTCCGAGTGACCTTGAGCCGGCGCAGATCGCGCGCAAGCTCGTTGCAACGATGGAAGCGCAAACGCGCGACGACGACGGGCGCCTGCAGGCGCCGGGAACCTATGCGGTCTACGTCAGTCCCGCCGATTACGAGCGTCTGCGCGAGCATCAGGCGTATTTGGAACGCGCGTGGGCGAAGCTGCTGCGCGACCTTGCCGCGAAGGTCGGCGTGGAATTCGGCGGGGGCAAAGCGCGCGTAACGATGTCCGCGCGCGAAACCGTTCCGCCGGGAGCTATTGAAATCGATACCGGCTCGACGCCGCGAACGGCGAATTTCGCGCTCTTTACCGTTGAGGGCGTTCCTCCCGGCGCGGTCTACGCCGTCGAGGGAACGTCGCGCATCGGACGAAGCGACGAAAACGACATCGTGTTGAACGACCCTAGCGTCTCTCGCACGCACGCCGTCGTCGAAATCGCCGCGGACCGGGTGAGGCTGCGCGATCTCGACTCGACGAACGGAACCTTTCTCAACGGCCGGCGCATTCGCGCAGCGGCGCTTCGTGACGGCGACGAAGTACGGATGGGCAACACGCGCCTGCGGTTCGAGGCGAAATGACGCTTTTCGCCGCAGCGGATTTCGAGCGCGTCATGCGAATCGGCACGCTGGAAATCACCGCGGCGCTGGCGCTGGTCGCCGTACTTGCGGCCCGGCCGCGGATTCGGGCGGCGGCCGAAATCGGCGTCCTTGCGCCCATGCAAGTGGATCTCGAGGTCATGGAACGCGGAGCGCACCGGCCGGAGAGTCTGCGCACGCCCTTCGAGCTCGGCCGGACGCGCGAGGCGGAAATCTTCCTGCGCGATCCGGAGGTAAGCCGGCGTCACGCGCGCTTCGAGACCCAGAACGGCGTCGTGTTTCTCGAAGATCTCAAGAGCAGGAACGGCACGTTCTTGAACGGCCGTCGTCTCGCCGATCCGCTAGAGATTCGGCCCGGCGATGAAATCGACGTCGGAACGACGCGACTCCTCGTGACCGCGGTCCGGCCCGGCTAGCGCGGCGACCGGCGAAGGAATGCTCATCGTTGGGCGCATCGCGCCGATGATCGGAGCCCTCGCGGTCGGCGCGTTGATCTTGCACTTCGCGCCGCAGCGATTTCTCGGGCCGCCCTGGATGCTCGTGCTGCTCGCCGGGTTGTCGCTGGTGTGGGTCGCGTGGCAGCCGACGGCGATGGTGCGCGACGACGTCTTGCCCGCACTCGCGGTCGTGCTCGCTTCGGTAGGCCTAGCGATGATCGCGCATCTTGCCGAGGCGGCGCACTTGCCGGCCGATTTGGCGCGGCGACAGGAGCTGTGGATTCTCGTCTCGCTCTTGCTCTCGATTGCGCTCGCGCCGGCGTTTACGCATTTTCGGCGCTTCGCCGCGTACAAGTATCTCTGGGTCGTGGCCTCGCTCGCGCTCTTCGCGCTGCTGCTGCTCTTCGGCGAAGAGATCAACGGAGCGCGATTGTGGATACGATTCGGTCCGATTCAATACGAGCCGATCGAGCTGATCAAGCTCTTCATCGTTTTCTTTTTGGCCGCGTACCTCGCCGAGACGGCCGACGTGATCGGCAACGCGCGCCCATGGTCGTTGCGCGCCAACGTCAAGTACCTCGGCCCGCTCTTCATCGGCTGGGGCGCTTCGATGGCGATCTTGGTCGTGCAGCGCGACCTCGGAATGGCGACCCTGCTGCTTGCGACGTTTGCGACGCTGCTCTTCGTCGCGACGCGCCGGCTCGACATCGTTTTCTTCGGCGCGCTGCTCTTTGCCGTCGGCGCATTTTGGGCGGTGCATCATTACCCATACGTTCAAACTCGCATTGCCGTCTGGCGCAACCCGTTCTCCGACCCGTTAGGCGCCGGTTACCAATCTTCGCAGGCATACTATTCGCTTGCGGCCGGTGGTTTGGTCGGCAGCGGATACCGCCTCGGCCACCCCGAATTCATTCCGGACGTTGCAACCGATTACGTCTATGCCGCGATCGCCGAGGAGTTCGGATGGATCGGCGCGATCGTCATGCTCGCGATCTTCCTCGACATGGTGCGGCGCATCTTCGCGGCGGGGCTTGCGCAGCCCGACCTCTACACGAAGCTGCTGGCGACGGGACTGGGCGCGACGCTTGGGTTCCAAGTCGTGATCATCGTCAGCGGCGTCATCGGATTGCTGCCGTTGACCGGCATAACGCTGCCGTTCGTCTCGTACGGCGGCAGCTCGCTCGTGGCAAATTTTCTGCTGGTTGCGCTCGTTTGGGCGATGAGTGCGAGGCCAAGGAGGAGGGGCACATGAAATACGCGATTGCGGCAGTACTTTTTACGGGCGTGCTGGCCGGCTGCGCGAAAGGCTCGCAGAGCTCCGCCGCCGCATCGGCGTCCGCGGCTGCAGCCGGCAATCCCGCATCGGCCAGCGACGGCGGTACGGTCTACATCGCGAACTGCTCGAGCTGCCATCAGGCCAACGGGCAAGGCGTGCCCGGCGCCTTTCCGCCGCTCGCCGGTAACCCGACCGTCACCGGCAGTCCGGTCGCCGTGATCACGATTGTCAAGAATGGACTCGAGGGCCGGGTCGTCGTCAACGGCCAAGCCTACAGCGGAATCATGCCGCACTGGAAGGGGGTGCTCCCCGACGAACAGATCGCGGCGGTCATTACCTACATTCGCAGCTCGTGGAAGAACCACGCCTCCGGAGTCAGCGTCGCGCAAGTTCAGGCGGTTAAATAGCGATGGGACGCCGTGTCGTCCTTCGACAGGCTCAGGATGACACGGCGCTAAATCGAGGCGACTTCCGCATTTTCCAAGCGCTCGCCGAACTCGTGCTCGAAAAGCAGCTCGATGAAGTCGTGCATACCGGGATCGCCGTGACGGAGACGCGCGCGGGTCGCACGCGGCCACGGCGACGCGGGATCGTTTGCTTCGACGTAAGCGCGTAACGACTCGGCGAAATATTCGTCAACGCCCGTCGCGGCGTACGGCGTGACGAACGAGGTGGCGTTGGCGAAGAGCGAACGGACCTGCGGATCGATGCCGCTACGGTAGACACCGCCGCCCAGCGCGCAATCGAGGGCGTGTCCGAACTCGTGCGCAACGGTCATCGGGCTTCGCGAGCGCAGGTACAAGGAGCGTTCTTCGACGACGAAGAGACCCGCGGGCGGCGCCGGCCAGGCGTCGACGTCGATGCCGAGCCGTGCGAGCGCGCAAGACGCGTCCCGATAGAGCTCTCCACGCCGAAGAAGGACGATCCGAATGCGGTTCTTGAGCGCGTACGAAAGCGCGCCGCGCCCAAAACGAAGAAGCGTTTCGACGACTTCCGGCTCTGGTGGACGATTCGGTTCGAACGAGAAAAGGCGCCGCGCGGTGGCGCTGGCGTGCTTGCGCATCCCGGCCATCGTCGCGCATGCGACTTGCCGCGGTATGGCGCGGTCGTTTCAGAGTTTTTTCATAATCGCACCCTAGCGTGATGAAATGCGCAATCAGGCTTTGATCGTTGCCGGTCTCCTGGCGGGCTGCGGAGGGGGCGCTGCGGCCCCGCCGCTCGCGCCTTCAGCAACCACGCTCGCCCAAGTTCCGCACCTCAGGCACCATAGCGTCGGGCTCGGAAAGGTGCTCACCGCGAAGGGCCAGCAGATCTTCGGGTTCGACATCGATCGCAACGGAAACGATGGTGTCCTCGCCACCGCGACCAACGTCGAAACGTTCGACCAAGATGCCGGAACCATAACGAAGGCGTTTCCGAAGCGGCTGCCGCGCGGCACGTCGTATGGCGCCGACGGCATCGTCGCCGGCGACGTCGCGCTGATCACTCGCTACGTCCAGCCGCAAGGCAAGATCTTTGCGATACGGCATTACAACGTGATGAACCCCGTAACGAAGAACCGGTTCACCGGCAAGTGGACGCCGCCGGTCAAGGACATCGACGTCTACTTCCTCGGCCCGAATCAAGATACGAGCACGGCCGCCGTCTTTGCAATCGAGCTCAAAAAACAGGATATCCCGATCGTCTTTTCATCCAACGTCGCTAACAACACGTTCGGAAAAATCTTCAAACTCAATCCGAGCTTCTTTTCACTCGGCGATCAGCCGCAGTTCGCGCAGGACAGCGTGACGAACCAGGCCGTCATCGCGACCTCACCGGACGGCGGACGAGTTGGCGGTGAGGCGCCGATCAACGTGCTCATCGATCTCAAAACCGGTAAGCAGACGCAGTGGAACGGCTTTAATAACGGGGCGTTCGGCGCCGGCTTCGTTAACGGTCTGGCGGTCGATTCGACGACCGGCATCGCAGCGACGACGACCGAGCTGAACGCGCAAGTCGAGTTCTATAATCTTTCGAATCAAACGGGCACGTTTACGCAGCTGCCCTGCACCGGAAGCGCATCGCAGGGCAATAGCGGCTCGGGAATCAGCAACGATCCCGTCAACGGTCTCTTTCTCGTCACCGATACGTTCTATTGCAGCGGAAGCCAAGGCAGCGCAATCGTCGTCTACGATGAGAGCGGCAATTACGTCGAATCCATCACCGGCTTCCGATTTCCGATCGGGCCGGGCGGCCCGGCGATTAATCCCAGCAAACGGATGGGCTGGGCCATTGGGCCGCAGCTCAATCAACTGCAGCAGTTTTACTACTGAGCGGGCCGCGCGACGGTAAATCCCGGGCGCGGATTGCGCGGCGGCGGTACGACGCGAATCGTGACACTCTCGCGCCGTGGGCCGTCAGCGGCTTCGATGCGCCACATACCGATACGCAATGGCCAAAAAGCTTGGCCGCCGGCGTCGACTGCGATCGGCACGCCGTTGACGCTCCAGTCGACGCGCCGATCCGTCCCGCCCGCGCGGAGCGCAATTTGCTGTTCGCGCGACGCGGCCTCACTCCACGCGGGATTTCGCACGAAGACGTCGCCGTCGTGAGGGAAGAGGATCCGTAACGACGCCGGTGCATCGTGACGTTTTATTAACGCGAGATCCTCGGGATGCACCCACTCCCCAACGATGCCGGGGCAGCGCGTTCGCGAGGGCGCGTGACCGGTCGTCGCGCATATGGTCGCGCGCACGAATCCGCGCGGAGCAGGGAATGGCGGCGGTTCGTCACGCTGCTCGTAGAGGTGCAGCATGATCCGATTCCAGAGCGGACCGGCGCCGGTGACGCCCGATACGCCGCGCATTGCGCTGCCGTCGAAGTTGCCGACCCACGTGCCGACGGTGTAGTCGCGAGTAAATCCAACGGTCCACGTATCGCGAAAATCGGATGAAGTGCCGGTCTTTACGGCCGCCGGAAACGGCATTTGGAGGACCGAACCGACGCCGAACGACTTCGCGCGAGCATGCGGATCGGCGAGCATGTCGGCGATGAGTTGCCAGTCCGAGCTTTCTCCGACGAACCTGCGGGGTGCATTGCCGCCGTCGACGAGATGCAGCGGTACGAACGCTCCGGCGCGCGCCATCGTTGCGTACGCCTGCACGAGCTCCCAGAGACTCACTTCGCCGCTCCCAAGCGTCAGCCCGAGCCCGTAGTACGACGCCGGACGGTCCAGGTGCGCAAACCCAAGCTCGCGCAGCCGGCCGAGCAGCGGCTCCACGCCGAGCGCCGAGAGCACCTGAACGGCCGGTGCATTGAGCGAGTTCGCGAGCGCATACCGTACGCGAACCGGTCCGCTGAAGCGACCGCTGTAATCGGCGGGCTGATAGAGGCGTCCGCCCGGAAGCGCGTAGACCGCGGCCGCATCGTTGAGGATGGTCGTCGAACGGATCGCGCTCCGTTCGAGGGCAAGCTCGTACGTGAACGGCTTGAGCGACGAGCCGGGTTGTCGCAGCCCCTGCACGCCGTCGTTGCTGCCGAGAATGCCGCCGGAGAAATAATCGGGCGAGCCGACGTACGCCAGAACGGCGCCGGTGCGATTATCGGCGACCAGCACGGCGCCGTCGCTGACGTGATACGGCTGCAGCGCCGCGATGACCGCTTGCGTCTGTGCTTGCACGAAGCGCTGGAGATCGCGATCGATCGTCGTGCCCACGCGCCCCTCGCGCCGGCCGTCGCGTGCGAGGAAGAAGATCGCGTGTGCCGCATCGGCGATCCCCGAGTCGTGGCGGCGCACGTTGAGCGTTTCGGAAAAGGCTAGCTCGGCGCGCGCGGGACTGACGAGGCCGAGCGCCGTCATGCGTCTTAGGACGAAGTGCTGGCGCGCTCGCAGCCCGCTCCAGTCGTTTGCCGGGTCGAAACGCACCGGATTGTTGGGAATCGCGGCCAGCAGCGCGGCTTGCGCCAAATCCAGATCGCTCGCCGGCTCACCGAAGTACGTGCGCGCGGCGCTTTCGACCCCGTACACGTTACCACCCATCGGTACGCGGTTGACGTAAGCTTCGAGAATGGCGCGTTTACTCGACACGATCGCGATGCGCTGCGCCGCGGCGATCTGCAGCAGCTTTCCCCGAAGCGTCGACGGTGTGGGATGCAGCAAGCGCGCGAGCTGCATCTCGATCGTCGAGCCGCCGCTGCGGGCTTCGCCGTAGATGACGAGATCGCGCGTCGCGCGGAGCAAGGCGGGAACGTCGACCGCTCCGTGCTGCCAGAACCGCGCGTCTTCGGCGGCTACGATCGCCTGTAAGAATTCCGGCGAGACGTTGCGGAGCGCAACGTTGACGACGTGCGCCGAGCGAGCCCCGAGAACCGTGCCGAGCCCGCCCCCGGTACGATCGGTGAAGGTGACGGAGCCGCGCGGCATCGGAAGCTGGGCAACGTTCACGCCGGTGAGGTAAAGCGCGAGCGTCACCGCAAGAACGCCGCTGGGAACCGCCCACGCAAAGAGTTTCATGCCGGTTGTGCGGAAAGATACGACGGTGCGCTCTGTTGCTCTTGTCGTCGCGGCAATTGCCGCCGTCGCAGTGGCGTCATGCGGCGCTCCCGGCTCCAACGTTCCAAAGCTCGGGCCGGTTTCGGTGCTGCCGAATCCCTCACTGCCGCCCTGGATCGCATCGATCTCCCCGACCGGGACGGCCGACACGCTCGCACAAATCAGGGTCGTCTTCGCAAAACCGGTAACGCCGGTCGAGGCGCTCGCGAGTGCGGGAACGCAGGGCGTTCTTAGCCACGTCCGGATCGATCCGGCGCTGCAGGGACACTTTACGCTGCTGACCCCGCGCATGATCGGCTTCGTGCCGGATCAAGCGCTCCCGATCGGCACGCGCGTGCGGATCACGCTGACCTCCGGGCTTCGCGACCTAGCCGGCGACGCGCTCGGGCAGGATCTCGCTTGGACCTTCGAAACCGCGCCGCTGGAGTTCGCCGATATGCCGGGTACCAGCGAATCGAGCGACGAGCAGCCGACGCCGTTACCGGTGCGCCTTCAACCGAAGGTGCGCGTCCGCGCCAACGCGGCGGTCGATACCGACTCCCTTGCGAGCCACGCGCTCTTCGTTGCCGGCAACAATGAGACGGTTTCCGCGCGGGCCGAGCTCGAGGCGCAACCGACGCCGTTCCCCGGCTCGGGTGCCGAAGCACTCTTCGATCCGCAGCTCAACGCATGGGATTACAACGTGAGTCCGCTGAGCGAGCTGCGTCGCGGCACCACCTACAAGCTGGTGATTCTCAAAGGCGTCGAGCCGCGTTACGGCAATTTGCCGACCGTTAAGGACGCCGCCGGTTACGTCCGCACGTTCGGTGTCCTCGCGATCGTTCCGACGCCGAGCGCGAGCCCCGATGAATCGAATCGCTTCGCGGCCGGCGATCCCGTCATCGCGTTCACTAACGCGCTCGATCCGGCGTCGGTCGCGCGTGCAGTCACCATCTCGCCGGCGCCGGCGTCGATGAAGCAGCTGGTCACGGTATCGGATTGGCGCTCCGATGTCATCGCCATCGACCCCTACGCGCTCGATCCCGACGCCACGTATACGGCAACCGTCTCCGGCAGCGTCAAGGATATCTACGGACAAACGCTCGGCCAGGATCAAACGGTGACGATTCGCACGTCGGATTTCGCGCCGGGCGCCTGGGCGCCGAGCGGTACCAGCATCTTTCCGGCGGCCGCCGCGATCGCGCTGAACTTTTACGCGACGAATCTTCCCGGCAACACATACCAGGCGGCGTACGCGCGGATGTCGCCGCTAAAGTTGCTCGGATCGCCGCGTGCGCTCGACGCGCTGCCGTCGTATCGAACCTGGCCGTCGCAGAAGCTCAACGCCCGCCGCAACGTGCAGAGTGTCGTGAGCGTCCCGATTCAAACCCGGCTCGGCGGCCGCTACGGAGCGCTGGCGTATGGATTTCGTACCGGGCTCGACGCCACCAACAGCGACCCCGACAATACCGGGATCGTCCAGTTGACGAACCTCGGCGTTTTCGCGCAGTGGTTTCCTTCGCACGGAATGGTGCTGGTGCAGCGCTTGAGCGACGGCGCTCCGGTTGCCGGCGCAACCGTGGCGGTCTATCGCATCGACCAGGACAATAAAGTTGCACCGCAACAGTGCGCGACCGGCACGACCGCCGCCGACGGACAACTGAATTTCTACGGCGTCGACGTCGAGCGTTGCGCGGCGACGGCGGCGTCGAATCAAGGACCGAATTTGGGCGTCGTCGTGACGCAAGCTGCCGACGTCGCGACCGTCACGGCCTGGAACTGGAGCGGCGTCTCACGCTACGACGTCAACAGCGGCTGGACGAGCGGAGCGCCGCTCTCCCGCGGCACGATCTTTAGCGATCGCCAGATGTACCAGCCCGGCGAACGCGGCCAGATCACCGGCATCGCCTACTACGTGAAGGGGTCCGCCGTCGTCGCCGACACGAACGCGAACTACCGCGTCAAGCTCGTCGATCCCGACAACAACGAGACCCCGCTGCAAACCGTGAAGACGGACTCCTTCGGCGTTTTTTCACTACCGATTACGTTCTCGAAGGAACAGGCGCTGGGGTATTACACGGTCGACGCCAAGGGCGCCAACGGCAACGACATCAGCGGCTCGCTGCGAGTCGCGCAATTCAAACCGCCGAACTTCAAGCTGACGCTCGCACTCGATGCAACCTCCACAACCGCGGGCGCCAGCGTTGCAGCGAACGTCGCGGCGGCGTACCTTTTCGGCGCGCCGCTGCAAGGCGGCACGGCGCATGCGTACGTGACGCGCGATCTCGCCAACGTGCAGCCGACGGGCTGGGATCAGTTTTCATTCGGGCCTCAATGGTATTATCCGGAAGAGACGCCGTCGTTCGATACCGACGTGCTCCAGCGCGATCTGGCGCTGGATGCGCAGGGTAAAGCGTCGCTCGGCGTCGCGGTGCCGCGCGACCTTCCGTTCCCAATGAACTACCGCGTGGATATGGAGGCGAGCGACGTCTCGAATCTCTCGGTCTCGGATTCAAAGAGTTTCACGGCGTGGCCGGCCGATGCGGCGATCGGCCTCGCCTCCGACGCCGTCGGTCCGGCGGGAACGCCGATGAACCTTCGCGTGATCGTAACGGATGCAAACGGCAAGGCGATCGCCGGGCGCGCGGTCCACCTCCAATTGCAGAAGATGACCTATACCGCCGCGACTCAAGAGGTTGAGGGCGGCGAGAACGCACAGCAGTCGATCAAGTACGACACCGTGGGCACGGCGGACGCCACTTCGGGCGATGGGCCAGTCACGGTGCAGCTGACTCCGAACGACGCCGGCCCCTATCGCGTCTATGCAAACTTCGGCGACGCGAAGAGCGAGGCATCCAACAGCAGCATCCAGGTCTTTGCGTTCGGCGCGGGTGAGGCCGATTGGGGCTGGAGCGATCCCAACGCTGTCGCGGTCAAACTCGACAAAAAGAAGTACGCCATCGGAGAGACCGCAAGCGTGCTCGTCGCATCACCGTACGACAACGGCGACGTCTACTTTTCCGTCGTGCGCAACGACGTGCTCTATCGCACCCTGCTGCGTGGCGTGCACGGCGCGGTGCGCTTGAACTTCAAAGTAACGGAGGCGATGCTGCCGAACGCCGCGGTGCAAGCAATCGTCGTACGCCGCCAACGTGGTGTCACCCTGACCCTTCGACAAGCTCAGGGGAAGGGCGACACCACGTTGGCGGTTACCGGCATGGCGGCCTTCGACGTCGATCTCTCCGGCCGTTATCTGAAGCTGGCGATCGCGCCGCGGAATGCTACAGTCCATCCCGGCGCCCAACAGCACGTCGACTTCGCGGTAAGCTCGAACGGTGGGACGCCGGCGAAGAGCGAGGTCGTTGCGATGGTCGTGAACGACGCGATCTTGCAGCTTTCCGGATACCGTCTGCCCGATCTCGTTCAAACCGTCTTCGCGCAGCAGCCGATCGCGACGATCTTTGCCGACAACCGTGAAAACGTCACGCTTAAAACCCAGACTCCACCGATGGAGAAAGGCTTCGGGTACGGCGGCGGCTTTCTCGCGGGCGCGGCCAGCACGCGCATTCGCGCAAACTTCCAACCGCTGGCCTATTATCGCGTGCTCCAGACCGACGCGTCGGGTCACGCGGCGGTCGATTTTGCCATGCCCGACGATTTGACGACCTGGCGCGTGATGGCAGTCGCGCTCGCGCAGGACCGGATGCACTTCGCGACCGCCGACTCCACGTTCGTTTCGAACCAGCCGCTCATCGCCAATCCGCTGTTACCGCAGTTTGCGCGGCCAAACGATCGATTCGATCTTGGTCTCTCGATCGCGAACCAAACCGGTGCCGGCGGTGCGTTGGAGTTCGTGCTGCAGTTGACGGGAGCGCTTGCCTTCGCGCAGGGCGATCCCAAGACGATGCGCGGCAGCGAACAAGTCTCGACCGGCGTGCAGGCCTTCCGCTTCCCGGTTGTGGTGGGCACGCCGGCTCCGACCGAGTTTCAGGCGCAAGCAACCCTGGGAGCGCACAGCGACGGTCTCCGCGTGCCGTTTACTCCGAGCGACCGCGAAAGCACCGACTCCGTGATCGAGAGCGGTGCGACGCGCGGTGAAGCTTCGATCCCAATCGCACTCAACGCAGGCGGCACCTTGCAAGTCACGCTCGCCAACTCGGTCGTTCCGCAGTTCGTCACGCCGTCGGAACGCGCGATGACCGCGGATGCGTTTCCGTTGACCGATATCGTGGCATCGCGCCTGACGATCGCGGCGGCGTTGAAGCAGCTGCAGACGCCTTATCGGCTGAAGCTCGCCTTCGATCCGGCAGCCGCAAGCGCGGCGAGCCTGACGCAGCTGCTCGCGCTGCAGCGGGGCGACGGCGGGTTTGGTGCATTCACGAACGATACTGAGAGCGACCCGTTCGCAACCGCGTCGGCGCTCCAAGCGCTGGTTTTTGCGCGCGCGCACGGCGTGGGCGTGGATTCGGCCGCAGTCGCGAACGCCGCGGGATTCATGTCGCATGCGCTCGCCAATCCCGGTATCTTCAAGTGGTGCGCGCCGGACCCGGGCTGTAAGGCGATGCTGCGGTTCGAAGCGCTCTGGGCGCTCGCGCAGGTCGCGCCGCCGCGAACCGACTTTCTCACCGACATCGTCGCGCAATCGCAAAACTTCGATAGCGCTACGCAGATTCGACTGACACGCTATCTGCTGCGTGCGCCCGGATGGCAAAGCAGAGGCGCAGCCATGGCTGCGCAGCTGCAGCAGTCGGTCTACGTGGCGGGACGGTATTCGGTCGCTTCAAACCAGGCGCGGTGGGCCTGGCTCGGCTCGCTCGTCGAGGCGCAAGCGCAGATGCTGCAGCTCTTGCTCGAACGGCACGCTCCCGCGGAGCAGCTCGACGGCGCGGTGCGCGCGTTAGTTTCGCAGCAGTGCCGATGTGGGTGGCCAACGACGGACGACACCGCCTCGGCGGTGACTGCATTGAGCGCCTACGCCGCGACCGAACGTCTCACGGCCGGCACCGCGACGGCAACGGCCGGAAGCCGCACGATCGGGACCGCGCAGTTCGGCAATACGGCATCGTCGCAAACCTTCGCCGTGCCGGCGTCCGCGCTGCAAAACGGCGCACCAATTCGTGTCACCCTGAGCTTGTCGAAGGGCGGAACGCTCCACTATCTCATCCTCTACACGTATCCAGTGCCGCCGAATGCCCCCGGCGAGCTCGCCGCATTCCGCGTCATCCGCACGCTGAGCGATCCCACCGTCGCAACGTCGTCGACACGCGTCGAACCGCTTGCAACCATGGATATCGCGGCGGCGCAGCCCGTCTCCGTCGCTGTGGGCCGCGTGTTCGACGTCGGCGTGCGCGCGATCCTCGACCATCCCGTCGATCGGTTTTTCATCGACGATCCGCTGCCGGCAGGATTCGAAGCGGTGGACACGTCGTTCCGCACGTCGCTGCAGGCCATCGTGCCGCAGAGCAATAGCTGGCAGATCGATGCGAGCCAAATTTATAGCGATCGCGTCGTTGCCTTCGCGCAGCATCTCGATCCCGGCGTGTACGAGCTGCACTATCTCGTTCGATCGGTTACGCCGGGTGCGTTTTCGTGGCCGGGCGCGCGCGTCTATCTCAAAGACGCGCCCGAGCAGTTCGGCCGCAGCGCCGGCTCGACGCTCAATGTGACGCAGTAGTGCGAGCCGATAGCTTTTCGTGTGCGTATTGGCGGAACACTTTGAGAAGGCGATAGCGCGGCTCGCCCGTTTCGAACTCCGCGACGACGAGCGACTTGTCGACGAGCGATGCTATCGGGGATAGAAGTTCGCTCGGCC
>DASXGO010000075.1:0-5951 GCA_036489055.1 Candidatus Cybelea sp.
CTGGTCACGGGGCGCATGTATCGCGCGACCGTGCCGTTCGCTCGCGAGCTCGAGCTGGATGGGCCGATGATCTGCTACCAGGGAGCCGCAATCATCGATCCCGAGACCGACGCGGTTCTCTCGCATGCAGCGCTCTCAAACGAGATCGTGCGCGAGTTGATTGCGATCACGGAGCGCGACCAGATGCATCTGCAGCTCTATCGCAACGACGAATACTATTGCGAAGCGCGAAACCGATTTACGGATTTGTACGCGGCGCTTTCGATGGCACAGCCGGTCATCGTTCCGTCGTTGCGGGAAGCGTTTGCGTATAGCCCGGCGACCAAAGCGGTGATCATCGCCGACGCGCCGGTGGCTGCCGAGTACGCTGCAAAACTCGCCGAGATCCTGCGGACGCGGGCCAACGTTACGCGTAGTCTCCCGGAGTTTGTGGAAGTGCTCGATCCTGCCGCCGATAAAGGCACGGCGCTGCGATTCGTCGCGGCGCATCTCGGCGTCGAGATGGAGCGAATCATGGCGATCGGGGACTCGTGGAACGATGCACCGCTGCTCCAGGCGGCCGGTTTCGGGGTAGCGATGGGCTCGTCACCGCCGGAGCTGCGCGAAGTCGCCGACGCAGTGGTCGCCGATTTGGCGCACGACGGCGTCGTCGAGGCGATCGAACGATTCGTTCTAGCGCCGTCGTTGCAGTGAAGGGTAAGCGGCGCAAACCATCTCCGGCGGCGCGGATTCGACCGTTTTGGCTGCCGATCGGCTTGGCCGTTATAGTTGCTGCGGTTGTGCTGGTATTTTTCGCTACGTATCCCGGCTTCGATCCGCAGCGCGTGTCGGTGAGCGGGAACAGCCGCGTGAGCCGGCAAGAGATCCTAACGCGTGCGGCGGTGGCACCCCAGACGACGATTTGGCTGCAGAACACGGGCGCAATTGCGCAGCGCATATCGGCGATTCCGTACATTGACAAGGCGCACGTGCGGCGCATTCCGCCGGCGACGATTCGCATCGTCGTGACCGAGCGCACGCCGTTCGCGCAGTTGCGCAGCGGTTACGACACGGAGGTGGTCGATCGGTCGCTGCGGGTTTTGGAGCCGGCCGCGACGGAGAGCGCCCTTCCCGTCTTTAATCTCGAGCCTGGGATCGATCTAACGCCGGGCAGCTTTGTGCGCTCGCCCGCGGCAGTTGCACTGCGAAAGGCTTTCGAAACGATGGTGTCGCGACAGATCACCCCCGTCGAGCTTGGATTCGATCGTTACGGGGGGTTGGTCGTTACGCTGCGCGGAGGCTTACGCTTGTTGCTGGGCGGGCAGAACGACCTCGCGCAGAAACTCACGCTGGCCGATGCAATCCTCTCGCAGATCGTCACGCGCAAAGGGCGCGTCGCCGCAATCGATCTGCGGGCGCCCGCGGCGCCCGTTCTCGTTTATCGCTAATCTCGTAAAGGTAAAAGCGCGTTTAGTGGCTCGTGAGGTCCATGTAGACCATCACGTTGCCGCCGATCAGCGAAAGCTTGATCTGATCGTTCGCCTGCACTTTCGAGAAGTCAACGTTCGCGCGCCCCGCCGGTAAGAGGGCTTCTTGCCCGTTGTCGAGCGTGACGTCAACGTGCTTGGGATCAACGACCTTGACGACCTTAACGGTGTACGTGCCATCCGGAATTGAATTCGCCGCGACCATGGCGGCATGCGCGACGAGGGGCGTGAACGCGAAGGCCGCGAGGGCAAGCAACAAGAAACTTCTATGTACCAAGGTAGACTCCAAATCAAAGTTTTTGCGACTAAAGAGGCATGATATCGTAAGCAACGGCCGGGCTATTACGACGCGGCGGACTCTTGTGATTTTGGCCGCGGATACCATGCACAGCCTCTCCACACCTTTTGGCTAGTTCTCCTCAAGGAGTTGCCCAAGCGCTCGCCAAGGCTTGCGAAACGCGCGACGACACTGCTAGAAATAGTAGGAATCGCGCGATTGGACCACAATATATCGTAGGTAGCGGCGCGTTGCTTAAGGGCGAGGAATGACGGAGCGGGGATGAAGCACGAGACCGTATGCGGACTCGACATCGGAACGACCAAGACGTGTACGGTCGTCGCGGTCAACGGCTCCGCCGGGCTCGAGATCGTGGGATTCGGTGAAGCGCCATCGTTGGGCATGCGCAAGGGCGTCGTCGTCGATTTAGACGAGACGATCAAATCCATCGAGGCGGCGACGGAGCGAGCCGAGCGCATGGCCGGGACGCATTTCGACGAGGTCTTCGTCGGAATTACGGGCGATCACATCCGCAGCACCAACAACCGCGCGGTCGTTGCCGTTTCGGGCGAGGATCGCGAGGTGACGGCGGGCGACGTACGCCGCGTGATCGATGCGAGCAAAATCATCAATCTTCCCAGCGACCGGCAGATCATCCACGCCTTGCCGCGCTATTTCACGGTCGACGGTCAGGAGGGCGTCAGCGATCCGATCGGCATGGCGGGTGGGCGCCTCGAAGTCGACACGCACATCGTCACCGGGAGCAGCAGCTTTATCACCAACGTGCTCAAATGCGTGCAACGCGCCGGCCTCGAGCCGCTCGGAATCGTCTTCGAACCCTTGGCGAGCTCCGCCTCGACGCTGCTTCACGAGGAAAAGCAGGTTGGCGTCGTTCTGCTCGATATCGGCGGCGGCACGACCGATATCGCGGTCTACTCGCTGGGCAGCGCCATTTACACGGCCACGATTCCCGTCGGTGGAAACGTCTTGACGAGCGACATCTCGCTCGGCCTCAAGACAACGCTGTCCGAAGCTGAGGAGGTCAAGAAGCGTCTCGGCGCTACGCCGATCGACGAGCGCTTCGAGGTCCGCACGCTCGACGGGCGGGCAAGCCGCGAGCACACGACGGCCGAGTTGCGGCAGATCGTCGTGCCGCGCGTACTCGAAACGCTGCGTATGGCCAGGCAGAAGATCGTCGAAAACGTGCCGCGCGATTTGGTGCTCGGCGAAGTGGTGCTAACGGGGGGCGGCGCGCAGCTTCCCGGCATCGAAGCTATCGCCGAGGAGGTGTTTGGCTTACCGGTCCGTACCGGAACACCGAATACAATCGGCGGTTTGACCGACGCAATGGCCGCACCGCAATATGCAACTGCCCTTGGCCTCGTGCTCTTTGGTTCGAATGGCGGACGTGAAGACGCAGTGCGCACCGGCCGGCGAGGCAGTACGATGGTGCATCGGGTGCAGCGATGGCTGTCGGATCTGTGGGCTTAATGTGACATACTTACTGTTGACGGAGGACCCGGAGTAATGGCAGAGGGACGACGTTCCATACCCGAGAGCGAGCACGCAGCGGCGATCAAAGTGGTCGGCGTCGGCGGCGGCGGCTGCAATGCCGTCAATCGAATGATCGCCGCCGGTTTGAGCGGCGTCGACTTCTTCGCGGTCAACTCCGACGTGCAGGCGTTGCGCGGCGCGTTGACCGAGAACCGCGTCCACATCGGCGGCGGCCAGACGCGTGGTCTTGGTGCGGGCGCAAACCCGACGCTGGGGCGCGAAGCGGCTGAAGGCTCGCGTGAAGATTTGGCGTTGATCCTCGATGGTGCGGATCTCGTCTTCCTCACGGCGGGCATGGGAGGCGGCACCGGAACGGGCGCCTCGCCGGTACTCGCCGAGCTCGCGCGCGAGTCCGGAGCGCTGACGATCGCCGTCGTGACGAAGCCGTTTGCCTTCGAAGGCAAGAAGCGCATGCAGATTGCCGAGAACGGCATCGCCGAGCTCGAGTCGAAAGTCGACACGCTCATCACGATCCCCAACGAACGCATCTTGCAGGTCATCGAGAAGAAGACGCCGCTCAACGAAGCGTTTTCGTACGCCGATGACGTCTTGCGGCAGGGCATCGCCGGGATCAGCGATCTGATTACCCAGCCGGGTCTGATCAACTTGGATTTCGCCGACGTGAAAACGATCATGACCGACGCCGGCTCGGCGATGATGGGCATCGGCGAGGGAAGCGGTGAGCACCGCGCCGCGGACGCCGCGCAAAAGGCAATTGCGTCGCCGCTGCTGGAGACGACGGTCGAGGGCGCGCACGGTGTCATCTTCAATATCACCGGCGGCCCGGACATGGCGATGTACGAAGTCAACGAGGCCGCCGAGATGATCAGCCGCGCCGTCGATTCGGAGGCGCAGATCATCTTTGGCGCATCGATCGATCCGTCGATGTCGGGCAAAGTGCGCGTGACGGTGCTTGCCGCCGGCTTCGGCTCGCGGCGCGGATATCGCGGCGCGCAAGGCAGCCACGCTTTCGAGACGGGGAGACTGGATGCGGTGGCGCCGGTGTCGATGGAAGACATCGACGTTCCGGCATTTCTACGCTATCGCGGCTAAAGCGTAAGCTTCGGCGCGGTGGCTTATAGCGCGCGCGTGCTGCTGGACTCCGTTGCGGCCAACGGGGTCCGGCTCACCACGCTCGAGGTAACCTTCCCACGCTTCGTGCTGGCCGAGTTTAACACGCACAGAGTTTTTTCTCGGTCGAGCGCGAGTTCGCGTGCCGTTCCAAGCGCTAAACTCATCGAGAGAGTCGAAAACGACCCGGTCATACCGCTGGAATGGGGCCGAAACAAAGCCGGAATGTCAGCGAGCGAAACACTCTGCGCGAGCGAAGCCGACGCAGCCCTCCAAGAGTGGTTACGTGCCCGGGACGATGCGGTGCGCCACGCCAAGGCACTGCTCGATCTGAGAGTCCACAAACAAGAACTCAACCGTATTTTGGAGCCGTTTCTTTGGCACACGGTGGTCGTGACGGCTACCGAATGGCAGAACTTCTTCGAACTGCGGTGCGCGTCGAACGCGCAGCCGGAGATTCGTGAGGCGGCGCTCCGGATGCGCGCGGCGATGGCGGCGAGCGAACCGCAAGGCGTCCCTGCCGGCGAGTGGCACACGCCGCTGGTTCAGGAGGACGAGCGCGACTTGGACGTCGCGACACGCAAGCGCATATCGGCCGCGCGATGCGCGCGCGTCTCCTACCTCACGCACGAAGGCAAGCGCGAGATCGCTAAGGATTTAGAACTCTATGAACGGCTGCAGAGCGATCGGCATCTCAGTCCCTTCGAACACGTGGCGACGCCCGCAAACGACGGCGAGTTTCATGCGAACTTCCGCGGCTGGATTCAGATGCGGGCCGCGATCGAGCGTCTCGCGCTCGCCGCTCGCTAACTAGTCGTCGTCGACCGGCTTGCCCGAAGGCGCCTGCTGCAGAAAGTACGTTTTTGAGTAGCGCGCCTCGATCGGATGAAAGGCGCGCGCGTTCTGGCTGAAGTCGAAGAAGTCCGGCACGAAGTCGGCGGACGTTTTATCCGTCGTGCCGAGACGTCCCAAGCTCCAATTATCTTCGATAAAGCGCAAGATGCTGCCGAACGAATATTGCGCATGCGCAACGTAGCCCGCCTTTGAGAACGGCGAAACGACGATCAGCGGAACCCGGAAGCCTAGTCCGCCGGCGCTGCGTCGCCCCGGCGGCGAAACGTGGTCGTACCAGCCGCCCCAATCGTCCCAGAGAACCAGAATCGCCGTCGTATTCCAGGCCGGGCTCTGGCCGATCGCGTTGACGACCTGCGCGACCCACGAGGGTCCGGTGTCGCCGCTCCTGCCGGCATGGTCGGAGTTATTGTAATCGGGAATCACCCAGGAGACGCCGGGCAGCGTGCCGCGCGCAATCTCGTCGAAGATTTTCTTCTCCGGCGAGACTTGATTCGTCGACCACTCGGATCCGTAACGGACCGCGCGGATCGCATCGAACGCCGCCCAAACCGCGCCGCTCGGAAGCCCCACGTCGGGCGAATAGTAGCGCCACGAAACCGAGCCGGGATCGAGCAAATCGCGAAGCGTTCGATACGACAGGCACGGAAACGGACCTTGATTCAGCTGATAACGATTGTCGTTGGTGATGAGCGACGTGACCGTGCCGGCCGGCGCGTCGCAACCCCACG
>DASXGO010000077.1:0-2319 GCA_036489055.1 Candidatus Cybelea sp.
AATGACGTACCACTCCCCGCTGGGCGCATAGGCGACCATCGCACTCGATCCCTCCGGCATCGCTTCCATGGGATGGAACGCCGCGACGCGGTGCGTTTCCGTCGTCAAGCGATTCATCGCCGCGCTCTGCGTCGCCATCGCCTCGTGCATCGAGCGGTTCTGCGCAAAGAACCACGCCGACGGTAGGATCCCGATCACGAACGCCGCCGCCAGCATCGCCGGCCACGGCGATGAAGTAAACCGCCGAGCGCCGGCGTCGGAAAGTATTCGCTCGACGCGCGTATCCAGTGCGGCCGGCGCGTCGTAGCGAGGTTCGAGCGACGCGGCCAAGGCAACGTCGGCTTCGGCCGCACCCACCGCCTGCGCGCACGCCGCGCACTCGGCAACGTGCGCGCGCACCGTTGCCGCCTCGTCGTCGTCCAACGCGCCGAGTGCGAAGAGCGCCGCGCGATCGTCGACGTGCCGGCTCATCGCGATTCCCCCGAACGCGTATCGCTCGAAGCGAGCGACGCCGCGAGTTTACGCAGCCCGAGGCTGATCCGGCTTTTGATCGTGCCGAGCGGCTGCGCAAGCTCGGCCGCGATCTCGCGGTGTGTCTTTCCCTCGTAGAACGCCATCGCCAGCGGTGTGCGCTGGTCGTCGGGAAGCCGCGCGACCGCATTGCGCACGCGATCGCGTTCGATCGGATCGCCGGCCCCCAGCTCCGCATGCTCGTGCGGTAACGCGGCAAGCCGCTCGCTCAAACGAGTGCGGTGCGCGCGGCGGCGAAGCCACGAGATCGCCTCGTTGCGCACGCAGACGACGAGAAAGCTGCGCAGCGAGCCGCGCTGCGCAGAATACGGCGCGCGCGAGCGCCAGAGCTTCGCGATCGCGTCGTGCACGCAGTCCTGCGCCTCGTCGCGGTTGCCCAGGACGTTGTAAGCGGCGGAATAGAGCAGCGCGGCGTACCGCCGGTACGCCTGGGCGAACGCCGAGCGCTCGTGGGCTGCGAACGCTACCGCCAAAGCTTCCTCACTCTCCAAAAGAACGCTCGATTCGCCCTTGGCGGATGGCTGGCTCGCTAATCCTCTTGCGTGACCTCGGCTTTGGCCCGCTCCGCGAGCTCGTGGACGATCGAGGAATCCGCGAGCGTCGTCGTGTCGCCGAGCGTCCGCCCCTCGGCGATGTCCCGCAACAAGCGGCGCATGATCTTTCCGCTGCGCGTCTTTGGAAGCTCTTGGGTGAACGTCACGTACTTCGGGCGCGTAAACTTCCCGAGCTTCGCGGCGACGTGATCGCGCAGCTCGTCGGCGAACTCGGCCGAGCCGCTCTCGCCGCCTTTGAGCGAGACGAACGCGTAGATCGCCTGCCCGGTCATCTCGTCGAGCTTACCGCAGGCCGCCGCTTCGGCGACTTTGGGGTGATCGACGAGCGCGCTTTCGACCTCCGTCGTCGAGATGCGATGGCCGCTGACGTTCATCACGTCGTCGATGCGGCCCATAAACCAGTAGTTGCCCTCGGCGTCGCGGCGCGCGCCGTCACCGGCAAAGTAGAGATGCGGAAACTTCGACCAGTACGTCTGCACGTAACGCTCGTCGTCGCCCCAAATGCCGCGCAGCATTCCCGGCCACGGCTTCGTCAGGACGGCGTAACCGCCGCCGCCCAGCGGCACCGGTTCGCCGCGATCGTTGACGACGTCGGCGAAGACGCCGGGCAGCGGAAACGTCGCGCTCCCCGGGAGCAGCGTGGTCACGCCCGGCAACGGGGCGATCATGATGCCGCCGGTCTCCGTCTGCCACCAGGTGTCGACGACCGGCGTCCGGTTCGCGCCGATCCACTCGCGATACCAGATCCACGCCTCGGGATTGATCGGCTCTCCGACGGTGCCGAGCAGGCGCAGCGACGAGAGATCGTGGCGCGCCGGATACTCGGTACCCCACTTCATGAACGTCCGAATCGCGGTCGGCGCGGTGTAGAGAATCGTCACGCCGTAGCGCTCCACGATCGCCCAAAAACGGTCCTTGTCGGGAAAATCCGGCGTGCCTTCGTAGATGACGCCGGTGGCGCCGTTGGCGAGCGGTCCGTAGACGATGTACGAGTGCCCGGTGACCCAGCCGATGTCGGCGGTGCACCAGAAGATGTCGCTCTCCTCCTTAAGATCGAAGACGAGTTTGTGGGTCATCGTAACGTGCGTCAGATAACCCGCCGTCGTGTGCTTGATGCCCTTGGGTTTCGCCGTCGTGCCGCTCGTATAAAGAAGGAAGAGCAGATCCTCGGCGTTCATCGCTTCGGGCTCGCACTGGGTCGACTGTCCGGCGACGACTTCGTCCCACCAGCGGT
>DASXGO010000117.1:0-2267 GCA_036489055.1 Candidatus Cybelea sp.
TCTCGTCGACGGGGGCGAGTTGGGACGACTGCGCGATGCATGGGTTGCAGAGCGTCTCAACCCTTGGGATTCACGCATACCGCTCGCCGCGCAAGGCGGACAGTTCACGCTTCCGCTGCCGGTCGATCCGGAGACGTTCCGCGACACCTATCAAGAATACGCGCCGTACGTGCAGCAGGTCGGCGCGAATCCATTTGAGTTGTTCGATGCCGAGCCGGGCGTACGATTGAGCGCCGGCAATCCGCTGCGCGGATTTAACGTGCAGCTCTTTGCCGGCGCAGGCAGCGAGATCTATGCGCAGCAAGCGATTGGTGCGTTGACGCTCAGCTTCTTCCGCTACGGCAGCACCCAGCCTATCGGAGCCGGTTTGTCGGATCATTTTACGCGCACGGGCTACGGCATCACCTACGGGCAGTGGACTCGCTTTTCGAGCGAAGCGGTGCTGATCGACGGCTGGGATTCAAACTGCGGCATCCCCGGTGTCACAGGATGCGCGTCGAGCGGAGGCTTCGAACAGATTCGCTATGCATTCGGGCGGCAGCTCTTCGCCGAGGCGCGATACGAAGGCACCAACGACCCTGGCGGCTTCACGCGCGACGGCGTCGTGCTGTTCGGATACGGACCGACCGAAAACAGCCGCCTGACGATCGAAGACGTAATCGCGCACTCGCCGCGCACGTCCAACACGATGAACGCACAGTTTACGATCGCGTATTGATGACGGCGAAGCGTATTATCGCTGCACTGACACTGGTCGTGACTGCCGCTGCCGCTCCGGCACCGCCTCGGTCAATCGATCCAGCTCGCTCGCACGCAAGCTTCAGCGTGCAGCATATTTGGGTCGAACACGTCACGGGCCGCGTGCCGGTTCTAAGCGGATCGGTCACGCTAGCGCCCGGCTCGAGGGTACCGGCATCGGCTCAGGCGGTGCTCGATGCAACGCGGATCGATACCGGCGAGCCCGACCGCGACCGGTCGCTGGAATCGCCGGATTTCTTTGACGCGCAACGATATCCGCAATGGACGTTTGTTAGCACGCGCATCGTGCCGCAAGGCAGCGATGCGTTCGAGATGGACGGCGATCTAACGATTCACGGCGTAAGGCAATCGGAGCGTATGACGGTAACGATCGGCGGCAATGCGGCGAATCCCGTTTATCACGCGACGGCGAACGTCGACCGGCACGCGTTCGGGATGGCGACCACGCGGCTCGATCCGACGATCGGCACGACCGTTGACGTGACGCTAGATATCGAATTGAAGTAGCGCGTCGTGCCGCTTAGCGGCGACGCTCCCACCGCTGCACGAAGCGCAGCGCGAGACGCTCCTGATGCGATAAAGCTGCAGCGCGCGGCTTAGCCGGCGCCGCCTTACCGTTGCGGCACGGCAGCCTGCGCAAGCGGGTATACGTTTCGATCACGGCGGGATGCACGTAGGCTTTCCGGCAGACGGCCGGAGTATTACCGAGCCGCGCCGCGACGCTCGCTAACGCTGCCGCGATCCTTTGCCTGACGTCCGCCGGCTCCGGCGCTGGTTCCGCCAGGGCGGCGATACACTCCACCGTGCCGATCCACGTGCGAAAATCCTTGGCCGAGAAATCGTCGCCGGCGATTTCGCGAATGTATTCGTTGACGTCGTCGGACGTGACGTGGTTGATCGCGCCCAATTGGTCGATATATTCGAAGAGCTCCTCACCCGGGAGGTCGCGACAACGTTTGATGATGCGAGCGAGCCGCGCATCCTTAAGCGTGATGAGTCGTTCACGGCCGGTCTTACTACGAAAGCGCAGCCGCACTTGCGAACCCTTCAGCTTAACGTGGCGCGTGCGCAGCGTCGTCAGACCGAAGGTATCGTTGGCTTGGACGTACTCCTCGTTGCCGACGCGGGCCCCGGTTGCATCCATAATGGCAACGATCGCGGCCAGCACTTTTCGACGCGAGAGCTCCTGTCCGGCGAGATCCTTCGCGACGGCTTTTCGAATGGCCGGAAGGGATCTTCCGAACGCGACGAGTCGCTGGTATTTCGCTTCGTCGCGAACTTCGTGCCAGCGCTTATGATAGCGATACTGCTTGCGCCCGCGCGCGTCGCGACCGGTCGCTTGAACGTGCCCGTTTGCGATCGGCGCGATCCAAACGTCGCTATAGGCGGGCGGAACGGCAAGCGCTTTGATGCGCCGGAGCTCGCTTTCGTCGCGTACCGGCGAGCCGTTAGGGTAGACGTATGCGAAATGGCGGCCATGGCGTACCCGGTGGATGCCGGGTTGCCGG
>DASXGO010000139.1:0-4621 GCA_036489055.1 Candidatus Cybelea sp.
CTGCAAGGGACCGAAACGAGTCATTAGGACCGCATCCGCGCTACGTCGAATCGCGGACGCAATGAATGACACAATCCAATCGGTAACCATCAAAGTGCGCGAGAGCGGGCCCTATCTCGTACGCGGCCAGGTAACGCTCACCGACGCCGACGGTAACTCATATACGGTCGAAGGCCCGAACATCGCGCTCTGCCGCTGCGGCGGCTCGCAGACCAAACCGTTCTGCGACGGATCGCATAAAGTTAACGGCTTTTGCGCCACCGAGCGCGCCGCCGTCATCGAAGCCGAGAGGGCATAATGCCGTCGTACGTGCGCGAAGGTTCGGTTCCGCACAAGCGGCACATCCAATTCCGGCGGCCGGACGGCGGCCTTTACGCCGAGGAGCTCTTTTCGACCAAGGGGTTCGAGAGCGTCTACTCGCTGCTCTACCATCTTGCGCCCCCGACGGCGACGCTCGACGTGCGCCCCTGGCAGCGCCCGGCGGTCCGTTTGGAGGCGAACGAGCCGCTGCGCAACCGGCACCTAAAGACGGCGAGCTTGCAGCTTTCCGGCAGCGACCCGATCGAGTCGCGCTCGCCGCTGCTCGGCAACAACGACGTGCTGATCTCGGTGGCGCAAGCGACCGCGCCGATGACCTACTTTTATCGCAATACCGGCGGCGATGAACTGCTCTTCATCCATCACGGCTCCGGTATCATCGAGACGCAGTTCGGGGAGCTAGCGTACCGCGATCACGACTACGTAATAATTCCGACCGGCACGATCGTCCGCGTCGTTCCGGCCGCGCCCACCCGAATGCTGGTGTACGAATGCAGCGGAGCGGTGACGATCCCGCGCAAGTATCGCAACGAGTTCGGACAGCTGGAAGAGCACGCACCGTATTACGAGCGTGACTTCCGTGCTCCGGTGCTCAAAGCGCCCGTCGCCGAACAAGGCGAATATGAAGTGCGGCTCACGAATGCCGGCCGCGACGCGGTCTACATCGTGCAGCATCATCCGTTCGACGTGATCGGTTGGGACGGATACTGCTACCCTTATGCGTTTAATCTCGACGAGTTCGCCCCGATCACCGGCAAGCTCCATCAGCCGCCGCCGGCCCACGCGACCTTTGAAGCACCGGGCGCCGCTTTCTGCGCCTTCGTTCCGCGTTTGTTCGATTATCATCCGCTCGCGATTCCGGTCCCCTACAATCACTCGAGCGTGGATTGCGACGAAGTGCTCTATTACGTGAGCGGCAACTTCATGAGCCGGCGCGGCGTTGAGGAAGGCTCGATTACGCTGCATGCGGCGGGTGCGCCGCACGGTCCACAGCCGGGCGCGGTCGAGCAGAGCTTAGGCAAAAAATCGACCGACGAAATCGCGGTGATGATCGACACCTTCAAACCGCTGCAGCTCGCGGACGCAGCCCTGGAGTGCGAGGATCCGCAGTATTTCCGCTCGTGGGTAGAGCAGCCGCTCGCCGCGGCCCCTTCGACACGCTCACGGTGACACCACACGCTCAGGGTGACGCGACACGCTCAGGATGACACGGCCGCCGGCGTTATAATGCCGCGCGCGGCGCCAAAACCGATGCGCCGCGCGCCCGGCTTTTCACACCAGGCGCGCAACGTGATCTCGTCGCCATCCTCGAGGAACGCACGCTTTTCGCCGTCGGGGAGTTCGATCGCACGCGCGCCGTTCCACGTCAGCTCGATCAAGCTGCCCTGCGTGCCCGGCGCAGAACCGCTGATCGTCCCCGACGCGAAGAGATCGCCGGGACGTGCGACGGCGCCGTTGACCGTCGCGTGCGCGAGTTGTTGCGCGACGTTCCAATACATCTCGCGAAAGGTCGTTTGCGAAATCTGATGCGATGCGGCACCGCGTTCGCGCATGCGGGCCGTCTGCAGCGCAACCGACAGGTGCACGTCGTACGCCCACGCTTCACCGGCACGCAGATAGGGCAGCGGCGGCGGTTCCTGGCGCGGACCATCGACTCGAAACGGTTCGAGCGCGTCGAGCGTCACGATCCACGGCGAGATCGTAGTTGCAAAGGATTTGCCGAGAAACGGACCCAGCGGTTGATACTCCCAGGCTTGGATATCGCGCGCGCTCCAGTCGTTCACGAGCAGTAACCCAAAGATGTGTTCGCCGGCATCGTCAATGCCGATCGGCGTGCCGAGCGCATTCCCAGGTCCGGTCACGAAGCCCATCTCGAGCTCGATGTCGAGCCGCCGGCTTGGCCCGAAGTCCGGTGCCGGCGCGTCGGGCGGTTTGCGTTGTCCGCACGGCCGCCGGATCGGCGTTCCGTCGACGACGATCGTACCCGACCGCCCGTGGTAACCGACCGGGAGCCATCGCCAATTCGGCAATAGCGGCTCGGCGTTCGGGCGAAAGAGCCGGCCGAGGTTCGTCGCGTGCTCGAGCGATGAGTAGAAATCGACGTAGTCGCCGATTTCCATCGGGACGCGCATTGTAACGGATGCTTGCGGAATGAGAAAATGCTCGGCGCCGGCATCCCGTACGCGCGGATCGCCACCCTCCCGTAATAGTTGCGTGAGGCGTTCCCTTAAGAGTCGCCAAGTGTCGCGACCGGCCGTCAGCAGCGGGTTCAAACGCGGCGCTTCCAGCAATTCGCGATCGCAGCAATCGTCGAAGAAACCGGCGCGTGCCAGCGCACCGCAATCGAGCAGCATCTGTCCGATCGCCACCCCGATTCGCGGCGGTTTGCCGCCGGCGCTGAAAACCCCAAGGGGCAAATTTTGAATCGGGAAGTCGCTCTCCGGCCGAACGGGCACCCAGGATTCGATCATTGGCCTGGCAGCACGCCCAACGCCGTCAGGTCCTCGACGGGCTCGGAAAAACTGCAGCTCCCGTAGCTCACGAATCCCTCACGGCGAATTCGTGAGAGTTCCTCGACTCCAACCCGCTGATCGCGCCACGCAAACGATGTCTCGTCGAAAGCAAAAGCGATCGCATCTTCTTCAGCAACGATCTGCACCAGCATCTTCGGATCGACCCGCGGCGCCAGCGCGGCTCCCGCAAGAATATTCAGAAATCCGTGCATCGTAAAACCGGTTGCCGGGTCCACGTGCCGCACCGGATGATGTAATCCGGCCGTCGCTTTGAACGGTACGCCAGCGCCGGCCGCAGCGACAATGAAATCGACGACCTCCGCGACGCTCGGAAAGGCGTCAGCCGTCACTCCGCCGCAGCGCAGCTTCGCACGTAACTGCATGCGCGCGAGCGCTTCCATCACCGCCGGCAGCATCGGCCACCACGGCGCCGCACGTGGGATTTCGACATAGACCGGCAGATCGCGAAGTCCAATGGTCGTGAGATCGGCTTCGAGCTCGCCGGTCACGTCGAGAATTTCGGCGACGCTCAGCACGGTCCGCAGCGCCGATACGCTGTTTGCGATCGGGATCTCCAGCGCTTCGATCGGTCTCCCCGCGCGGCGTAATGCGCTAACGCGCTCGAGGACTTCAACCTGACTCTGGGCGATCACCGAGAGCGGAGCGTCGACCGAAGCGGGCGATTCGAAGAGCAGCGGCGACGGAATTATGAAGCGCCCTAGCATCCACGCCTGCGCCCCGGTTCGCGCCGACTCGTATTCGGCACGCGCCTGCGCCGGCGGCAGCTTTGCGGGCGGAAATAGTCCCGCGTAATCGATAAGTTCGGAAAAGGCCGCGCGAACCGAGGCCTGCAATGCGGTCGAGGTCGTCATGACGCCTGCTTCGACAGGGCCGCTCGGGAGGCTTCGCCAAGTCGCCTCCCATGAGTACGGCGACCGAAGCGCGCAGCAATCCGCTCGCACAGATCGACTGGGATTACGTCGAGTTTTACGTCGGCAATGCCAAACAAGCGGCGCACTACTACATGTCGGCTTTTGGGTTCGACCAAGTTGCCTACGCCGGACCGGAGACCGGCGTGCGCGACCGCGTCAGCTACCTCCTCGAACAGAACAAACTGCGATTCGTTCTTACGGCGAGTCTGGTGCCCGACGACGAGATCGCCCGTCACGTCGTCCTCCACGGCGACGGAATTAAAGACATTGCCATCTTGGTGCAAGACGCACGGGCCGCGTTCGAAATGGCCGTCCGCGGTGGGGCGCGCGTGATTGCGCAGCCGGCCGTGTCGGAGGATGCGAGCGGCAAGCTGATCAAGGCGACGATCGCAACCTACGGCGATACCGTCCACTCGTTCATCGAGCGTGAGGGCTACGCCGGCATCTTTGCGCCGGGCTTCGTCGAAACGCGCAAGACGCTCGCTCACGCCGCCAAGCCCGCCTTGCAGTTCATAGACCATTGCGTCGGCAACGTCGGCTGGGGCGAGATGGACGCGTGGGGCGATTTTTACGGACGCGTCTTCGGCTTTTCGCAGCTGGTCTCGTTCGACGACAAAGACATCTCCACCGAATTCACCGCACTGCGCTCGAAGGTGATGACCGATCCGCGCCACCGCGTGAAGTTTCCGATCAACGAGCCCGCGCAGGGTAAGAAGAAATCGCAGATCGAGGAGTACCTCGAGTTCTATCATGGCGCCGGCGTGCAGCACATGGCTATACGCACCGACGACATCGCCGCGACGATTCGCGCGCTCAAGTCCAACGGCGTCGAGTTCCTCGACACGCCCGACTCGTATT
>DASXGO010000184.1:0-4954 GCA_036489055.1 Candidatus Cybelea sp.
CGAGTGGCTCGCGAACGATGCTGATTCTTAACTGGCCGCGAAAGTCTTGCTCGGCGCGTTCCGCTTCGCGCTCTTCGTGCGGCCCAAGGAAGAAACGGATGCTCCGTCCACGCGCCGCTTGCGCGAGCGCGAGCGCCGCAAACTGTTCGTACGGCCAGCGCTTGACCTCGTTGCCTTTCCACGCCATCGAGCCGGGGTGAATACCGAGCGTTCCGGCAACGCGAGCGGCGCGCCACGATTCGGGGATCCAATATCGAAGCTCGTTTGCGTCCGGCGGGAGACCCAACGCGCGCGCGAGCCGCAGGTTTTCGGCAAGCCGGTGGCCGCCGCGGATTGGAACGCGCACGCTGCGCGTGGTCGCGGCGATCGCGCTGGCCGCGCCGCCATACTCGTGGATCCAAAGCTTGCGTGCTCCCGCCGCGCGCGCGATGAGGGTGTACTGCCAGCGGGTTGCGGGGAAGGGAAGAATCGATGCGTCGTAGCGGCGCGGACGCAGACCGCGAACGCATCGAAGCGCGTCGACCGCGGTCGGGCGCAGCGGCAACTGCGAAACGTCACGCACGATGCCCAGCGCGCGCAGATAGGCAGTGACGGGCGGATGCATCGTCACCGCGTCGATCGTCCAACCTTCGGCGCGCAGGCCGCGCAAAATCGGACCGGCGGCCAGGGCATCGCCCAGCCCTGGCAGCAGCAGCACCAGCGCGGTACGGGACCCCAAAAATTCTTACTCCCCGATAACGACTGGAACGACGATCTCGTGCGAGCCCGCCGCGCGGTCGAAACCGACGGCAATGCGCTCCGGCCGATCGTAATAGCGCAAGATTCGCATCCGATAGAAAATTGCCAGCGTATCGAGGAATACGTTCCACACCGCGCGCAAACGCAAGCGGCTGCAAACGCGCTTGAAGTTCACGGTGACCGGCGCCTCGACGATACGATAGCCGAAGTGATGGACGTTCGCCAACAATTCCAGGTCGAAGGCGAAGCGCTTGACCAAAATTCGCGGCAGCACGCGCTCGAGCACCGGACGCCTGAAGAGTTTGATGCCGGTCTGCGTATCGCGCACCGGCAAACCGAACAGCGCGCGCACGAGCATGTAATAAAAGAAGCTGTACACCCTGCGCACCGGCGGATAATCGACTTTCGAGTCGGGATGGAACTTCGACCCGATTACGGCGTCGGCGTTCCGGGCTTCCATAACCGTAAAGAATCCGGCCAGCTGCTCGGGATGCAAATCCATGTCGGCGTCGAGAAATGCGACGAGATCGCCTTTAGAGTAAAGCGCGCCGCAGATCAACGCGTTCCCCTTCCCCTCGTTGCGCGTGCAACGCACGACGCGAACGCGCTCCGGCCATGCGCGCAGCGCGTGACTTGCCGCAGTATGCGTCCCGTCCATGCTGCCGTCGTCGATCACGATGATCTCGAAATCGATCCCCAACGCCCGCATGGTCTCCACGGTTTCGCACACGTTTTCAGCGATTGACTGCGCCTCGTTATACGCCGGCATCAGGATCGAGAGCATGGCGGAGGTAGGTTTGCCCCTTAGAAATGCCTAGCCTGCTGCGTGGCACCGATTACTGCAGAAAGCTATGCGATCGGTGCTTCCCGGTTTTCAGGCGGGCTGACGAGATTCCGCTCGAACTTCGCGACGATGGTGCGCCACGCGAGATCGAGCTCCTCGACTCCAAGCATGCGCGCGACCGCCACGAATACAGTTCCGCCGATCGCGATCTGGCCGAAAAGGAACCAGCCGCGCGACGCAAACGAGGCCTCCGGCGTCACGCCGAGCGCGCCGATCCAGCCCAGCGCCGCCAACATCGCGAGCGAACTGAGGACGACCTTGCCGGCCGAAAGCAGCAAAACGCCCCAGTCGATGCCGGAGACGAGCCGAGCGATCACCAGCAACAAGAGCACCGCCTGCATGCTTTGGCTGAGCGAGTTAGCGAGCAATAGCCCCTGCGCGCCGAGGGTCGGCAACCAGATCATCGAGAGCAGCACGTTGACGACGACGGCGACAACGGAGATCGTGACGGGCCAGAGCGTTTCGCGGCACGCGAAACAGCAGCGGGTCAAAACGACGTTTGCGGCGAGGGCGATCAATCCGATCGCCGCGTAGGGCAGCAGCGAAGCCGTCAAATCCGTGGCGCTCGCCTGAAACGTACCACGTTCGAAGAGCGCTTGAACCATCGGGTGCGCGAGCATTATGAGGGCGCAGACGGCCGGGATCGTGATGAAGTTGACCAGCCGAAGTCCGGTGACGACGCTGCGCGCGACGCCGCGGCGATTTTCACGTGCGAACTGTGCGGCAAGCAGCGGGAATATGACCGTTGCGATCGCGGCGGCAAAGATTTGCTGGGGAAAGTTCACGAGTTTCGTTGCGTAGTTCATCCCCGCGATGTAACCGGGGGCGAGCGTGGACGCGAAGAAGCGGTCGAAAAAGAGCGCGAGCTGGCCGGCTGCCGAGCCGACGATGATCGGGCCGAGCAAGAGCCAAATCCTTTGCAAGCCCGGATGGCGCAGATCGATGATCGGGCGGTACTTGCCCACGGAGAGGAACGACGGTAACTGCACCAGCAGTTGCGCCGTCAAGCCGAGCGCCGTTCCAAGAACCAATGCGTAGATCCCCATGCCGTGCGCCAAGAGAACGACGCAGAGGATGGTCACGGTATTTACGGCGACTCCGACCAACGCGGCGGCCCGAAACCGATGATAGGCGTTGAGCATCGCGGACAGGACGCCGCTCAGGCTCACCGCCACGATACTGGGCATCAGCCAACGCGTCATTCTGATCGCGACGCCCATCTGAGGCGCCGGGAAGCCGTGCGCGATGAGCGGCACGTACCAGCGCGCGGTAAAGAACCCGATGATTGCGCACGTCGTCAAGACGATGGCCAAGATGTTCAGCACCGTGCTGGCCAGCCGCCAGGCCTCTTCTTCTTTGCGATGCGCGAGGTATTCGGAGAAGGTCGGAACGAGCGCGCTCACCAGCGCACCGTTGAAGACGCCGAAGAGAATCGTCGGTATCGTCGCAGCCGCGAGGAAAGTATCCATTTCCCAGCGCGTGCCGTAATATCGCGCGCTGACGACCTCGCGCAAGAAGCCGAGCAACGTGGACGCAAAGGTCGCGCCCATAATAAAGAACGTGGAGCCGGCGATTGAGATGCGGTGGCGCGGGCGTAGTTCGGGAACGACGCGGAGATGGGGCGTTGGTCTAATGTGCGCCGTTCCTCCGCAGGACGGCGGGGATCGTCTTTGCCACGATCAGCAAATCGCCCAACGGCGTCCAGCCGTCGACGTAACGATTATCCAGCTCCATCCAATGCTCGAACGAGACGCCGCTTCGTCCGTTGATCTGCCAAAGGCACGTCACTCCTTGTGGGACGCTCAGCCGCCGGCGCGCGAGCGCATCGTAATGCTCGACCTCGCTCGGCAACGCCGGGCGGGGACCGACCAAAGCCATCTCACCGCGCACGACGTTGATGAGGTTCGGCAACTCGTCAATGCTGGTGCGCCGCAGAAAGCGTCCTAGCGGATGCAGACGCGGATCGTTGCGGATCTTGAAAACCGGTCCGTCGACCTCGTTGAGGTGCATGACGCTCTGACGCATGGCATGTGCGCCATTGACCATCGTCCGAAGCTTGAACATTTTAAACCGGCGCCCGTGCATGCCGACCCTTTCCTGCGTGAAGAACGGCGTTCCGCCGGTGACGCAGGCAATTGCGAGCGCAGCAAACGCGACGATCGGGCAGGTGACGATCAGAAGCAGCACACCGAGAACGACGTCGGTGCTGCGCTTGACCGCGTGCCACGAGGCCGGGACCGCACGACCCGCAGGAATCGCCACGGCGATCCGCACGGCGTTCATGCCAGTAGCGCCTCTTTGACGGTTCTCCCCACGAGATCGAGCCCTTCGACGTCGGGCAGTACGGCGCCGCTTCGGCCGTTGACGCTAAGATGGACGAAGGGTACGTACTCCCGGGTATGGTCGGTGCCGGGAGCGGTCGGATCGCAGCCATGATCCGCGGTCAAGATCACCTCGTCCCCGGCGCGCAATCGCGCCTCGAGGCTCGGCAACATGGCATCGACTTCTTCAAGCGCACGCGCGTATCCGCGTGCGTCTCGGCGATGACCGTATTTTGAATCGAAATCGTTGAGGTTGACGAAAACGAAACCGTGGTCGACCGTTTCGAGCAGTGCGAAGGTTTTTTCCATCGCGTCACGGTTGTCCGCCGCGCGAAGCGACGACGATATTCCGCGCCCGCAGTAGATATCTGAAATCTTGCCTACTGCATACACGCCGACATGACCGGTCCGGAGCTCGTCGAGCAGGTTCGGGGGCGGCTCGATTGCATAGTCCCTTCGGTTCGGCGTCCGTTTGAAAGCCCCCGGTTTGCCGAGAAACGGGCGAGCGATGACCCGGTTGACGGCGTGGGGCGGGCGCAGCATTTCGCGGGCCTGACGGCTCCACTCGTATAGGCGATTAAGCGGAACGACCGCCTCGTGCGCCGCGATCTGGAAGACCGAGTCGGCTGAGGTATAGAGGATCGGCTGCCCGGTTTGAAGGTGCGCGGCGCCGAGCTCTTCGATGATGTCGGTTCCGGAAGCCGGCCTGTTGCCCAGCGGCGGCTTGCCGGCGATTTTTGTAAATGCATCGACGACGTCGGGCGGAAATCCGTGCGGATACGTTGGGAAGGCGACCTCCGTGTTGATTCCCATCATCTCCCAATGGCCGGTGATCGTGTCTTTTCCGCGACTCCGTTCGCGGAGCCGTGCCACGCGTGCGCGCGGAGCTTTCTCAGCGTGAACGCCCGAAATATCGGCGAGCGCCCCAATCCCGAGCCGTTGTAAATTCGGAAGCCGCAGCGGCCCGACGCTGCGAGCGACGTTGCCGATCGTATTCGCACCCGGTGCGTCGCCATATTCGAGTGCGTCAGCAAGCGCGCCGATACCACCC
>DASXGO010000186.1:0-12222 GCA_036489055.1 Candidatus Cybelea sp.
GAGTTCCGGATGGGTCTGCTGCCCCGTCCGGCGCGAGAAGTTTCGTAAATTAATGAGGTCAATCGTCTCCATAACACGTCTTCGATTCCCTCGGCTTGCGGGTACCGCCTTCGCAAAGAGCAAAAGATAGCGGCCATGCGAACGGCTATCGGAGTCGATCTTGGTGGCTCACACGTGACCGCAGCGGTGGTGACTGAGGATGGGACCATCCATCAGCAGCACGAGAAGGACCTCGAAGACCTGCAGTTCGACAAGGTCATCGCCGCGCTCGACGAGACGATCGGCGCGGCGCTCAAAGATGCGGGCGACGCGTCCGGCATCGGAATCGGTTCCCCAGGCAATATCGACGCGGCGACCGGTGCTGTGCTCTACAGTCCTAACTTCGGCTGGCAAAACGCGCCGTTGGGCGCCGCGCTTCGCACTCGATTCGGCGTTCCGGTCTACGTTGCGAACGATGCGCGTTGCGCAACGCTGGGCGAGTACACGTTCGGGACGGGCAAGGGAACTAAGGATTTCGTGCTCTTGACGTTGGGGACGGGGATCGGCGGCGGAATCGTTGCCGGCGGCGAGCTCGTGCTCGGCAATCGCTGGGGAGCGGGCGAGATCGGGCACCATCAAATTCGACCGACCGACGGTTTTGTCTGCGGCTGTACGAAGATTGGTTGCTTCGAGGCGCAGGCGTCCGGAACCGGACTGATCCGCCACGCCTTTGCCGTCGCGCCGTCCTTTCCACGCAGCGGCTTGCTCGACGTCGCTCGGGATAAAGTCAGCTCAAAGAAGATCCGAAAAGCAGCGCAGGCGGGCGACGGCCATGCGCTTGCGGCGTGGCGAAACTTCATCAGCGATCTGGCGGTCGGCTTGGCGAACGTTATCGCGTTCGTTAACCCGCAGACGATCGCGCTCGGCGGCGGCGTCTCGACGGCCGGGGATTTCATGTTGGATGCCGTACGCCCACTCGTGGAAACGTTGACGACAATGGTGCCAAGGGGTACGACCGACATCATCGTGGCTTCGCTCGGTAACGATGCGGGCCAAGTGGGTGCGGCAACGATGGCGCTCAAGGGCGGTTTGACCGCCGCGGTCGCCGTTGCGGTTTAGCGCGTCTCTTTTCGCGGTGCTGCTCTTGCTGTCGGGCGCGGCGACACTGCCGGTACGCTCGCAGAGCGGCGATTCGATTCACAAGATTCGGCACATCGTCGTCATCATGCAAGAGAACCGGTCGTTCGATACCTACTTCGGTACGTTCCCCGGCGCCGACGGCATTCCGATGAAAAACGGAGTTCCGACGGTTTGCGTTCCCGATCCGCAAAACAACACGTGCGTTCGGCCGTATTACGATCCCAACGACCGCAATCGCGGTGGACCGCACAGCGCTAAGGCGGCCGTCGCAGCGATCAACGGCGGCAGGATGGACGGTTTTATCGGAGTGGCGCAAGGCGGAAAGCGCGCTTGCCGCAATCCGGATGCCCCGGACTGCGCGGGCGGGACCGACGTGATGGGTTACCACGACGGACGCGACCTGCAAAACTACTGGCGGTACGCGCGGGAGTACGTGCTGCAGGACAAAATGTTCGAGCCGAACGCGTCGTGGAGTTTACCGCAGCATCTCTTCATGGTTTCGGCGTGGTCGGCGTGGTGCAAGCGCATCGGCGACCCCATGAGCTGCGAGAACGAGCTGCAGGAGCCCGATTATCCGCCGGACTTCCGAGCGCGGCGTAACCGGCACTTCCGCTCGCCCGAGCCCGGACGCCCCGACTACGCGTGGACGGATTTAACGTATCTGCTGCACGGGCGTCACGTGAGCTGGGCGTATTACGTGATGGCCGGAACCGAGCCGGATTGCGCAAACGATCAAGCCGACTGCGGGCCCGTGCAGCAAAAAGCCAAGACGCCGGGCATCTGGAATCCGCTGCCGTACTTCGACACGGTCAAACGCGATGGCGAGCTGGGAAACATTCGCGACCTGCGCGACTTCTATGCTGCCGCGGCTAACGGCACGCTGCCGTCGGTCGTCTGGATCTGCCCGGCCGGGCCGTACAGCGAACATCCGCCCGGGCTCGTGAGCCGCGGACAGGCATACGTTACCGGTCTGATCGACACGCTCATGCGCAGCCGCGATTGGGACAGCACCGCGATCTTTTTAACGTGGGATGACTGGGGCGGCTTCTACGATCACGTCCCGCCGCCGCGCGTGGACGAGAACGGCTACGGCTTACGCGTTCCGGCGATGGTGATCAGCCCGTACGCGCGCCGTGGTTTTATCGATCATCAAACGCTCAGTCACGACGCCTACCTCAAGTTCATCGAAGACGACTTCCTCGACGGCGCGCGGATAGATCCGCGAACGAATGGGCGTCCGGACAATCGCCCGACGGTTCGCGAAAACGTTTCGATACTCGGAGATTTGCGGCGTGACTTCGATTTCACCCAGCGGCCGCGGCCGCCGGAGATCTTACCCGGCGCGATCTATTGGACCGGGGAGCCGGCTAGATAGCGCCGCCGTGACCCAAAAGCAGCACCGCCGCTGCGCCGATGCACCAGCCGGCCAGAACGATGCTCAGGGGTTTCGTCGAAAGAAGAATCATTACACTCTATATAACGATGGCGCTGCGTAAGGCGTTTCGTTACAGCTGCGCACGCTAAACCGCCTCAGCCTTTTGCAGTGAGAGTCCCGCGAAATCGTCTTGCGCGGGAATTGTTCCGTTTTCGGTGATCGAAGTTATCAAAGCTGCGATCCGGCGCGAGCTATGTCGCGGCGCGACCATCTCTTGGTTGTGGCGGATCTCGGCTAGGCGTTCCGGCGCGCCGATCAACGATCGCACGGCCGTTACGACACTCGAGGCGCCACGCAGCGCGATCAGGCCGAGCCCGTTGTGGCGAACGAAATCGACGTTGCCGCGTTCTTGGCCGGGAACGAAGTCGTAAACCACGACGGGCAGCTGAGCTGCATTCGCTTCCGCGAGCGTTCCCGGCCCGGCCTTGGTGACGAGCAGGTCGACCGCGCGGAAATATTCCGGAATCTTATCGGTGAAGCCGAGCACCTGCATCGGCGTTGGCAGCGATGCGGAGAGCTCGCCGAGTTTCTGCGCGAGCGGCTCGTTGCGCCCGCAAACGACGACGAGTTGGATCGGCAAGCGCGCCCGCGCCAACGCCAGTGCCGTCGATAGCAGTTTCCCGCCGCCCTCGCCGCCCGCCATCAGCATCACGATGGGCTCTTCGAACGGTAGGTGCAGCTGCGCGCGCAGCTCGACTTTGGTCCCCGTGACGTCGTCGAATTTTGGATGGATCGGATGGCCGAGCAGCCGGAGGCGCGAGGGCGGTACGCCGCGTGAAAGCGCGCGCGCGTAGACTTCGCGGGCCGGGACCACCACTGCGTCGGCGTCCGGCACCAGCCACGACTCGTGCACCTTGCCAAGGTCCGTGATGACGGTCACGACCGGAACGTTGCGCATGTGCGCGTCGTCCCGCGCCCGCAACGCTGCGTGATTGAGCAGCGGGTGAATCGAAACGATGACGTCCGGCTGATAGTCGATGAAGAGATCGCGCAACCGCTCGCGATAGAGCGGTTCGCAGAAACGCACCAGCGCTTTATATCTGCGCCGGCCGTTCGTCGCATGGTAGAGGGCGCCGTAAACGGGCGGAGCGTAGCGCAGGGCCATGCTGTAGCCCAGCCCGAGCTGGGTCAGCGGGAAGGAGCAATGGGCGGCGACGTCTTCGATCCGGGGCTCATAGGTGAAGGGCGACTTCGTTTCGTCCAGGGCGGCCGCGATGGCGTTCGCGGCGCTGCGGTGGCCGCCGCCCGTATCCGAAATCAAAAGTAGCGCCCGTTTGGTCATTGGTACTCCCGATTAGGCTCTAGCAGGCACCCTCCTGGTCGCACGCCGGCAGGCGTTTCGCGCGCGGCGGCTGGTCGGAGCAAGCCTGAACATGAGCGCTCGAGCCGGCGCGTCATAGAAGCGGAAGATGTCGCCGAACTCGATATCGGGGTTTCGGTGATGCCCATCGTGGTCCTCGGGAAGTACTACCGCAAGCGGCCGAAGGAGCTGCCGGAGCCAAGAGGGGGTCTGCCAACCCAGCTGGCTCGTGTGGCGCCACCAGACGTGCAGCTGGCCAAGCCCGAGCCCGGCCAGCGCGCCCTGCCACGAGAGGTGCGCGAGCAGCGCGGCAACGCCGAGGTAGGGGACGGCGCCTAAAAAGCCGTCGAGCAGGATGGCGGGGTTCCTCGAGAGCACCGCGTGGTCAAAGTACGACCGGCGTCGATCGTGATGCGTTCGCAAGTGAAGCGTGAACCAGAGATGCTGCGGAACGTGATAGAAGAACGTCGACGCAAAGTCTCCCCCGACCAGCGTGACGATGAGGGCGATAACGAAGTACGTAGCGGCGGTGATCTCGTTATGTGGCTGCACGACTCATACCATATACCACACGAACGCGCACGTTAGCGCATCGGTGCATCTCACGCGTGCCCTTAACATCGCGTTAAGCTGGCCGTCGCCCGCCAACGTGGATGCGTTGCGCGGCGCGATGCTCATCCGCGATGGCCCGAAGGTCGATACGCCCGAGCTCGCGATTGCCCGGGCAATTCTGCGGACGAACCCGCGCGTAACGCCGGCCGCGGCGTTAGTTTTCGCCGGTGCCACCGTCGACTCGGCGAGCGCGCACGGATTGCCGCCCGCCTTTCTTGCCGCGGCGCTGCTGCAAGAGTCGGCGTATAATCCCGATGCGCTCTCCTCGGCCGGCGCCATCGGGATCGCGCAGTTCATGCCGGAAACTGCGGCGGGAGCGGGCGTCGATCCGTACGATCCGTTCGCCTCGATCGAGGGTGCCGCCGCGCTGCTGGGCGATTACGCCGGCGCGTATGCCGGGCGTTACCCCGATCCCTACACGGCGGCGCTTGCCGCGTATAATGCCGGCCCGCTCGCGGTCGCACAGTACCGCGGCGTGCCGCCCTACCCCGAGACGCGTGAATACATCGCGCTCATTTTCGACCGCTGGGCGCGCATCGTATCGTACGAGCATGACACGGGTATCGGCGGGAAGAAGGTTTCGGCGCAATGAGGCTTCTGAGAAGCGGTGCGGCAGTGCTTTGCGGCCTCGCCGCTTTCGCGACCGCAGGATGCGGCCTCAGCGCCAGTCCCGCCGACGGCTTACGTTTCCAAGCGCCGCCCGGTTGGCGCCCGTCACCCGGCGTCCTTGGGTTCATGCAATTTTGGCGTCCCCCATCGGGCGCGCGCGAAGTCTTGATGATTTTCAAATCGCCGAAGAAGCTTTCGTCCAATGACGTCTACTCCAGTGCGAACATGCAAGGGGCGTTCAAAAACGTGACGGTTCTTCGCAAGCAGACGATGCAAATTTGCGGCAACCAACGCGCGCTCTTCGTGCAGGGGCGAGCGACTTCGCGTAACGATACCGAATCGAACGTCGACATCGTCATAACCGAAGTATCCGGCACGAGTTACATGGCCATGTACCTTCGGCCCATCGACGCGGCGGCTAACCCGCAGGCAGAAGCCGCATTGCACGAACTTTGCGCAAAATCCTAAGCGGTTGCACCGGCCGACGGCTATAAAACAACTCTTCGCTCGTCAGCCGCTCGGGTGGACCGAATCGGATTCCGGCGGACCGAAGCTGCGACGCGTCCTCGGCTGGCCCGCCTTGACCGGCATCGGATTGGGAACGATGCTCGGCGGAATTTTTCCGACCATTGGAGCCGGCGCGCACGCTGCCGGGCCGGCGGTGATTCTTGCATACGTGCTTTCCGGGCTCGTCAGCCTGTGCGTCGCACTCTGTTATGCCGAGTTCGCATCGATGGTGCCGGTCGCGGGAAGCGCTTACACCTACGCGTATGCGACGCTCGGCGAGCTCGTTGCGTGGATCATCGGTTGGGATCTGATTCTGGAGTACGGCCTATCCCTCGCGCCCACGGCATCGTCGCTTTCGGATTATTTTCAGCACATGCTCGGCAACGTGGGCATCGCCTTTCCGGCTTGGGCGCAGACCGCGAACGTGAACGGAGCGCATCCGCAAGTCGATCTCGTGGCGGCGGCCGTGACGTTTGCGATCGCCGTGCTCGTCGCGATCGGGATTCGTGAATCGGCCGGCGTCAACGGCGCTCTGGTCATGGTACAGATCGTCTCGATGTTAGTCTTCATTGCGGCGGTCGCGCATGCGATTCGGCCGGGGAATCTTCATCCGTTCACGCCGTTTGGTTATCACGGCGTCGTCGCGAGCACGGCGCTGGTCTTCTTTGCGTATATCGGCTTCGACACCGTGACCGTCGCATCCGAAGAGGCGAAGCGGCCCGAGCGGGACGTGCCGATCGGCATCATTCTCGCGCTGACGATCGGCGGCATTCTCTACGTCGGCCTGACGCTCTGCACGGTCGGAGTGTTGCGATTCGACCGTCTCTCAGACGGCGCCGCGATGCTCGATGCGCTCGACGCGGTCAGCAAGAGTCACGCGCTCTATTGGATCGTCGCTATCGGGGGTTTAGCGGGGAACGCGACGGTCATGCTTACATCGTTGCTGGGGCAGGTCCGCATCTTTTACGTCATGGCGCGCGACCGTATGCTGCCGCCCGGCGTTGCCCAAATTCATCACGTCTTTCGAACGCCTGCGCGCATGACGCTCATCACGGGCGTCATCGTGGCGATCTTTGCGGCAGTCTTGCCCCTGACCGCTTTGCTGCAGCTGGTGAACATCGGAACGCTGGTCGCGTTCGGCATCGTTTGCGCCGGCGTGCTGGTGCTCCGTGTCGCCAATCCCTCCGCGCCGCGGCCGTTCCGCGCGCCGCTGTTGCCGCTCTTTTCGATACTCGGCGCGGCTTCGTGCGCGTATCTCATCACGGGGCTTCAGGTCGCAACCTGGGGGCGCTACGTCGCGTGGTTTCTCGTGGGGATGATTGCCTACGGCATCTACGGATTTCGACATTCGCGCTTGCGAATTGTTCCCTAAGAGGTTTTTCGGCCGGTCCCAGGGGATGGTAGGCGGGCGTGACCATCCGGACCGCGGTCTCCGACCGCTTTGAGCTCATCACCGTGCCGCGGTCCCGGGGCGTTCCGTCCTTTGCCGACGACGTCGCACGCGGTTTGCGCGCCGACCCGAAAGAGCTCTCGAGCAAGTATTTTTACGATGACGTCGGTTCGGCGTTGTTCGACGCCATCACGCGACTGCCCGAATACTATCTGACGGCAGCGGAGGCGCAGATTCTTGCGGACTGGGGTTGGCAGATCGTGCGCCTCCTCGACGCGCCGGTCGATTTTCTCGAGTTGGGCAGTGGAAGTGCGGTCAAGACGCGTTTGCTCATCGGCGAAGCGCTGCGCGTGCAAACGCAGCTCTGCTACAGCCCGATCGACATATCTACCGAAGCGCTGCGCCAATCGTCACTCGCGCTCGTCGAAGCGTACCCCGGCCTGCACGTGCGTGCCTACGCCGGCGATTACTTTGACGTACTGGAGTCGCATCCGGTCCGCCACGAACGTAAGACGCTCGCGATGCTGATGGGCTCGAATATCGGCAACTATCAGCCCGACGCTGCACGCGAACTGCTGCGGCTGCTCGGCGCGGCGCTGCGGCCGGGCGACGGACTCTTGCTCGGGGTCGACTTAAAGAAAGACCGCGCGATACTCGAACTTGCGTACGACGACCCCGCCGGGGTGACCGCCGCCTTCGACCGTAACGTGCTGACCCGAATCAATCGCGAGCTGAATGCGGATTTCGACGTGCGAAATTTCAAACATATCGCGCGGTACGACCAAGCTCGCGGATCGGTAGATTCATTCCTGGAGGCTCGCGACGGAGCCATCGTGACGATACGTTCGTTGAACCTTCGAATTCGGCTCCACGCGGGAGAACGAATCCACACCGAATCGTCCTACAAGTTCACCGACGGCGAGGTCGTCGAGCTTGCCGCGGCGGGCGGCTTCGCGCCGGCGGCGGCGTGGCGCGACCGCGCGAAACGGTTCGCGGTCCATTTGCTAGTGCGCGAATAACCGTTCCGTCAGCCGCAGCAGCCCATCGACCGCAATCGCAAGGCCGGACGCGGCGATGCTTCCCGCGACGATCATCTGATTCTGATGCAGCGTTAAGCCGTTGAAGATCAGCACCCCTAAGCCGACCCCGCCGACGTAGCCGCCGAGCGTCGCGATCGCAATCATTGCGATCGCCGCGACCCGAATGCCGCCGATCACCACCGGCAGCGCTTGCGGAAACTCGACGCGCGACAAGACTTGGGCGGCCGACATCCCCAAGCCCCGGGCCGCATCGACCTGCGCGCGATCGATGCCGGCGATGCCCGCGGCGACACTGCGCGCCAGCATGAACTGCGCGTAGATGACGAGCGCGACGAAAATCGGCGCGAAGCCCAGGCCAAATACTTCAACGAAGACCGCGAGCAGCGCGAGGCTCGGGATCGTGTAGATTGCGCCGAGCGTGCCGAGCAGCCACGGCGCGACGCGCGGACGGCGCGCCGCGATAACGCCCAACGGCACGGCTACGATGAGAGCGACCACGAGCGCGACCGCGACGAGCTCGATGTGTCCGGCAGCCAGCGCGGCGACGCGCCAAGGATGGCTCGTTAGATAGTTCACGTCGCGCGCAACAGCTCTCGCGTGCGCATATAGTAGCGGCGATAGACGTCGTCGCCGGCGTGCACGAGCTCGCGCACGTACGGCGTCGCCGGCGCTTCAAAGACGTCGAAGGGTGCTCCGGCCTGTTCGATGCGCCCTTCACGCATCACGACGATGCGATCGGCCAGCCGAAAGGCTTCGTCAACGTCATGGGTGACGAAAAGCGTCGTCGTGCGCAGTTCGCCGACGATGCGGATCAGCTCGCGCTGGAGTGCCGTGCGGACGACGACGTCCACGGCGCCGAACGGCTCGTCCATCAGCAGCGCTCGCGGGCGCGCGGCGATGGCGCGCGCAACGCCGATGCGCTGCGCTTCGCCGCCCGAAAGCGCGCTCGGGCGGCGATTGCGATACGCAGCCGGATCGAGCCCGACCAGCTGCAGCAGCTCGTCGATCCGCGCGTCGATATCATGGCGGCTCCAACCGAGCAGCGATGGAACGACGCCGACGTTCTGTGCGACGGTCATATTGGCGAAGAGTCCAACGGCCTGAATGACGTAGCCGACGCTGCGTCGGAGTCCGACCGCGTCGAGCTGGGCGACGTCGGTGCCGTCGACCAGAACGCGCCCGCTCTGCAGCGCGACCAATCGGTTCACCGTTCGCAGCAGCGTCGATTTGCCGCAGCCCGACGGTCCCAGCAAAACGACGAGCTCGCCGCCGCTCACGTCGAGCGAGATATCGGTCACGGCGTGTCGCTGCGCGCCGGCGTACCGCACCGTGACCCCTTCAAACCTAACCGAAGCAGGAGTCATCGTTTCAAGAAAGCCGCGGCGACGTCGGCCGGATCGGCTTGGTTGTGTTCCACTTGCGCGTTCATCATTTGCGCGGCGCGGTCGGTGATGCGCGGCGAAACGGCATTGAGCACGTCGGCGATCTTTGGGCGGGCCGCAAGCGTTTGCGCCCGGACTACCGGCGCAACGTTGTACGCCGACCAAAAATGCCGGTCGTCGCGAAGTACGATGAGGTCGTTGGTCGCGATCGCGCCGTCGGTGCTAAACGCGCTGGCGACGTCGGCGTCGCCTTGGAGGAGCGCGTTATACTTCAGCGCGATGTCGTACGTGCGAATTTGGCCGAATTGAAAACCGCCGTAAGAACGCTGAAGCCCGGGAAGCCCATCCGGACGCGCGAGGAACTCTTGAATCGTCGCGAGGCGCAGGCGCGGCGCGGCGCGTGCGCAATCCGACAGCGTCGCCAAACCGTAGCGCGCCGCTATGGTGCGCGTCGTCGCCAAGGCCTGGGAGTCGTTCATCGGCGACGGGTTGAGCCACAGGATGTCGTAACGCTGCTTGAAGGCGCGTGCGACTACCTCGAAGGCGATGTGAGAATTCGAAATCGGCGGAAGATGCAGCACGTCGATGAGCGCCGTGCCCGTGTACTCCGGATAGAGATCGATGTTGCCGCGCCGCATCGCTGCGATCGCGATCTGCGTCGAGCCGAGATTGAAGAGTCTTTCAACCGCCATTCCGGCCGCCTCCAGCGCTTGGGCGTAGATCTCCGCGATGACGAACGATTCCGTGAAGTTCTTCGATCCCACGCGAACGGCCGACCGGTCGAAGACGCAGCGCGTCAAGACCGGCGCCGTCGCCACGAACGCCAGGGCACGCCGGCGCGAGATCATGTGCGCGCTGCACTCAGCCGAGCCGCCGCGCCGAGTGCCAAGTCGGCGCCGAGCGCCAACGCTGCGACGGCCGCCGCGCCCGCGACCAGCAGCGTGGGGTCGTCGGTCTGCAGGCCGCGTACGATCTCGTCGCCGAGGCCGCCTGCACCGATGAACGTCGCCAGCGTCGCGCTCGCGATCGTCTCGGTCGCCGCCGTGCGCAAGCCGGTGAACGAGACCGGCAGCGCAAATGGAACCACGACTCGCAGAAAGCGCTGTGCTTGCGTCATGCCCATGCCGGTCGCGGCATCGAGCGCGGGCGCAGGTACGCCGCGAATTGCGACGTCGACGTTGATGACGATCGGCGGAATCGCGAGCAGCGCGAGCGCAACGATCGCGGGCGAGGCGCCTACACCCAACCAGGGCAACAGCAGCATGAGCACGGCCAGGCTTGGGAGCGTTCGCCCAATACCGGCGACCGCGAGAATCGCGCCGCGCAGCGCCCCGGATTGCGCGCACAAAATCCCCAAAGGAAGACCGGCCGCCAGCGCCAGCGAGAGCGCCGAGATGGAAAGGACGAGGTGCTCGGCAACGTGCGCGGTGAAGTCGGGCATATGGTCCTCCAGGCGCATTCGACGCCAAAGCCGATTCCCGTTGCGACCTTCGACGATCCCTCACTCTACATCAGCCGGGAGCTGTCGTGGGTGGAGTTCAACGACCGCGTCCTCGAAGAAGCGCTCGACGCACACAATCCGCTGATCGAGCGGCTGAAGTTCGTCGCTATTTACGGCACGAATCTGGACGAGTTTTTTATGATCCGCGTCGCCGCGATCAAGCAGCAGATCGAGGCGCAGGTCGTGCGCCGCTCCGAGGACGGTCGCACGCCGACCGAGCACCTCGCCGCGATCTCCGAACGGCTGCACGATTCGCTCCCGCGGCAGATGCGGCTGCTCAACGACGAGCTGCTGCCGGCACTCGGTCGCGAAGGAATTCGCCTCTTGCGCGTCTCCGAGCTCGATGAAGAGACGCAAAGTGCGTTAGAGCGCACCTTTGACGATAGCGTTTTTCCCGTGCTGACGCCGCTTGCCGTCGACAGCGGACATCCGTTTCCGTATATTTCCAATCTCTCGCTCTCGCTGGCCGTCGAGCTCGAGGAGACGACCCGCGAGGGCGTCGAGCTGCACTTCGCGCGCGTCAAGATCCCCCCGACGCTGCCGCGTTTCGTGCCGGTGCAAGACGGCGATTCGGGCGATCGCCGCTTCGTGCTGCTCGAAGACCTCATCGCCCATCACCTCGACGTGCTCTTTCCCGGTATGCACGTGCGTGATTCGTATCTGTTCCGCGTCACCCGCGACGCCGATCTCGACCTCCAAGAGGACGAAGCCGACGATCTCTTGCGGGCGATCGAGTCGGAGCTGCGGCGGCGCCGTTTTGGCGAGCCCGTGCGTTTGGAGATCGAACGCGGCATGCCCGAGTACATGCGCGACTTTCTCTGTAACTCGCTCGAGCTCGAAGCGGTCGACGTCTATGAAATCGATGGCTTAATGGCCCTAAGCGATCTTTGGCAGATCGTCAATCTGCCCGGATACGAGCACTTGCGCGACAAGCCGTTCCAGCCGGCGATTCCCAAGCGTCTGATCGGCGTTACCGACATCTTCGCGCAGATTCGCGAAGGCGACGTCATGCTGCACCATCCCTACGAATCGTTCGATCCGGTGATCCAGTTCTTACAGCAGGCCGCCGAGGATCCGAAGGTACTCGCAATTAAGGCGACGCTCTATCGCACGTCGGGAAAGAATTCGCCGATCGTGCGCGCGCTGCTGACGGCGGCCGAGAACGAAAAGCAAGTCGCGGTCATTATCGAGCTTAAAGCTCGGTTCGACGAAGAGAATAACATCGAGTGGGCCAAACGGCTGGAGCGCGCCGGCGCCCACGTCGTCTACGGATTCGCGAATCAAAAGGTGCATGCCAAGACGCTCTTGGTCGTTCGTGAGGACGAGG
>DASXGO010000265.1:0-2481 GCA_036489055.1 Candidatus Cybelea sp.
GTCGTCGAAAAAGCGCTTCTGGGGACTGACGATATCCTTCTTCCAATCCTTGCCGTAGCGAATATGTTTGATCGCCTGATAGGCGTTCCACAACGCGCTGTTACCGTGAACGACGTGGGTGTAATACTTCCACGAAAGGCCTGCTGCATCGAGCTCGTCGCCGAGCGTCGTACTGTCGAAACACGGCGAGATCGGCGGACCCTCTTGACGCTGCTGCGTTACGGTGTTGATCTGGTCACCCTGACCGCCGCCGCATCCCCAAGGTCCCCCGAACGGAACGTCGATCGTCGAGTTCGCCTGCGCGGCGATGATGTATTGGTGTGAGACGAAGCTGCTGCCGTCGATGTTCGATTCGAACATGCGGTCGCCCACGACGTATTGACTTGCCATGTCGAAATACGGACGGACCTCGCTTCGCGGAACGTACGCGTACTGAGGGTGTGCGTTGGGGCACTTCGGCGCGCTGCCCTGTCCGCAGCCCGCGGACTCTTTATCAAATCCATCCATGCGACACTTCGTGCCTGGAAAATTCCCGCGGCCGTCGCAGTCGGAAAAGTAGCCGGCGAAGCTGTGCTCTAGATCCCAGGTCGTGGCGAGCGTGATCGGCGCAAGCGTAATTTTTTTGCCCTTGCTGTCGTAGCCGTACGATTGCGTGTCGGCGCCGGGCAAGCCCGCAAAAAGGTTGTCGAAGCTTCGGTTCTCTTGAATGATGATGATGATGTGATCGATTTTGCCGGCGCCGGCCTGACCCGTCCCCGCGACGAGCGGTAGCGCGCGGGCGGCACTTCCGGGCGGCAGGACGGCATTCGTCGCAGCGCCGCTGCAGGCGGCAACGAACGAGACTCCCGCCAGCGCGGCAACCGCGCCGGAACGAGCTGCAAACTTTTCCAAACCGCCCATGCGCAAGCCCGCACTACGACGGCGCGCCGCGCAAATCCCCGAAAGGCTGAGCGATCAAGCGTTTCCTAAGACGTCGCGGTCCTTTTGGCCGTAGATGTTGAGCAGGATCCCGAACGCGGCGAAGTCGGTCAACATCGCCGAGCCGCCGTACGACATGAACGGCAACGGTATCCCGGTGATCGGCATGATGCCGATCGTCATCCCGAGGTTCACGAGCACGTGAAAGAAGAGCATTCCGACCAAGCCCGCCGCGAGCAGAAAGCCGAAGCGATCGCGGGCCGCGAGCATCGTGCGAATCCCGCCGTAGAGCACCGCGGCGTACAGCACTAACAGAAGACACGCCCCGGCGAACCCCCACTCTTCGGCCAAAACGGTGAATACGAAATCGCGTGAGTGTTCGGGAACGAAGTTGAGCTGGGTCTGCGTACCGCGGTACAGACCGCGGCCAAACCACTCGCCGTTACCGACTGCGATCTTCGACTGATTGAGGTTGTAGCCGGCACCTTGCGGGTCGGCTCGCGGGTTGAGGAAGACGAACAGCCGCGCGCGCTGGAACGGCTTCAGAACGGCGTTCGTGCCGAGCGCGGCGGCCGCGACGATGAGCACACCCAGTGCGTAGATGCCGAAGTCGCCGATCTTCGGCAGCGCGAAGTACAGCTCGACGGTCAGGATTGCAAGCAGTACGAGCGACGTTCCGAGATCGGGCTGCTTCAAAATGAGCAGTGCCGGAACGGCTACGGTCGCGAGAGGTTTCCAGATCTCTTGGAGGTTCGCGTAAGTTCCGCGACACAGCACCGCAGCGAGCGCGATGGCAATCACCAGCTTCGCCGGCTCGGACGGTTGAAACGTGCCGAGCGGCCCCAGCGAGATCCAGCGCTGCGCGCCCATTGCGCTGTGACCGCCGCGCAGAATAAAGATCAGCAACAGCAGATTGATTGCGTAAAGGCCCGGCGCCCAACGCCGCCACGTACGATAATCGATGAGCGACATGCAAATCATCACCGGAATGCCGAGTGCCAGGTACAGAGTCTGCTTTTGGAATTCGCCGGCCGCTCCGGGCGTGTGCAGGCCTGCCGAACGAACGCAGACCAAACCGATCAGCGCAATGCAGACGCCGGCCACTGCCAGCGGCCAGTTGAAGTTGCGCAGATACCGTTTGGTTCCGCTGCCGAGTGCGACGACGGCCATCGGAGAGGACTACGCGGTGGAGGGTAGCTCCGCCCTCGCGCGTTGGGATTTCTTGCGCCGCTTACGTTTGCGAACCGGCGGCTTAGAACCGGCCGGCGCCGCGGAGTTCGAGGGCTCCGGCTCCGGCGCAGGCTTGGGCGCCTCGTGCGTAACCGAACCGTTTCCATTGGGACGGTTTACGCCGAGGATCGGAATGTTTGCAAGCATGGCGAGCGTGCGATCTTGCCGTTCGAAGTTCACCTCGATGCGCTCGCGGTCGACTTCGACGTATCTCGAGATCAGCTCGACGAGGTCGCGCTTCATCGCCTCGATCATCTCCGGCGCCAGCTCGAGATGATCGGTCATCAAGACGAGGCGCAACCGCTCCTTTGCAGTGGCGCTCGAGCCTTGCTG
>DASXGO010000269.1:0-1720 GCA_036489055.1 Candidatus Cybelea sp.
GAGCAAGGCGCGCTCGAGCGTTGCGCGATTTGCGTGCGCGAGCGCGACGCCGTCGGTCTCGACGCTGACCTCCATACCGCGCGTCGCGGCTGCCGGGCGAACCCGTTCGCCCAGCGTGCGCAGCAACTCGCCCGCATCGAGCGTTTGTTGCTGGCCCGCGTCGACTTCAGCACGAGCTGTCGCCAACAGCTCGTCGACGAGCTCCTGTAGACGGATCGCCTCCCGCGCGATCGACGCGAACGCCGCGCGGTATTCGTCACTCGAGCGCTCGCGACGCAGCGCGAGCTCGGTCTCGGCACGCAGAACGGCAAGCGGCGCGCGCAGTTCGTGCGACGCGTCGGCGACGAAGCGTCGCTCGCGCGCAAAGGCTTCCTGCAAACGGTCCAGCATCCGGTCGAACGAGGCGCAGAGACGTCCGAGCTCGTCGCGACCGTCGGCATGCAGACGCAAGGTGAGGTCGTCGCCTTCGATTCGCTCCGCGAGCGACGCAATCTCGCCGACCGGTGCGAGCACGCGCTGCGCGACGCGGCGTGAAGCGATGGCGCCCAGCGCGATCAAGAGCACGCCGATTCCGAGCGAGACGATCGCGGCGGTCCTGTCGTAGTCGTCGATCGACTGAGTCGATTGCCAGACCGAAACCGTACCGAACGTTTTGTCCGCTCGCTCGATCGGAACCGTAACGGTCTCGAGATCTTTGGCCTGCAGCGCGAGCGGCGGCGCATCGCCGGCGATCTGCTTCCCGCTGTTATCGAAAACGGCGAACGGCAGGCCGGCATGGAGCGGGGCGAGCTGGCGAAGGTCTCCCGGATCGAGCGAGGCCCTTCCGTTGTGGATGTCGACGGTCGTCGCGATCGTCGTCGCGCCATCGTGCAGCCGGCTGGTAAAGTTCGAGCGCAGCGTGCGATCGAGCGTGAAGATCGAGAGGGCGGCAAAGAGTGCAGCGGTGACCGCGACCACTACGACGACGGTCAGCGTGAAGCGCGTGCGGATGCTCACGGCATCTCCAGGCGATAACCGAGGCCGCGCAGCGTGTGCAGCAGCTGGGGCTCGCCCTGCTCGGTCAGTTTCTTACGCAGGCGCCGAGCGTAGACGTCGAGCACGTTTGAGCCGCGCTCGTTCTCGCGGTCCCATAGACGCTCTTCGAGCATCCGGCGCGTCACCGTCCGGCCTTGATTTCGCATCATCACTTCGAGGAAGATACCCTCTTTCGCCGTGAGCGAGAGGTCGCGGGAACCGCGACGCCCCTGGCGCGTCTGTGCATCGAAGACGAGGTCTCCAAAGGAAAGCGTGCTCTCGGCCAAGTTCGCGGGACGGCGTGAGAGCGAGCGCAGCCGAGCTTCGAGCTCGTCGAAAGCAAACGGCTTACGCAGGTAGTCATCGGCGCCGGCGTCGAGTCCGGCGACAACGTCCCGCCCGCCGTCGCGCGCGGTAAGGATCAAGACCGGAACGTGGAAGCCATCCGCACGCAAACGTCCCAAGACGGAGAGCCCGTCTTCATGCGGGAGATTGAGATCGAGGATGATCGCGTCGTACGGAGCTTCGCGCAGGTAGCTAAGGCAGTCGCGCCCATCGGCAATCGCGTCCACAACGTGGCCGTCTTCGCTCAAGCCCCGGCGGAGCAGCGTTCGCAGTGGGGCGTCGTCTTCGATGATCAAAATTCGCACGAGTGGAGAACCTTACGCCGGAGGGCGGATCGGCACCTCAGGGCGTCCAACGCAGC
>DASXGO010000383.1:0-3361 GCA_036489055.1 Candidatus Cybelea sp.
GTTGCAGTGAAATACGAAGAGCGGCGGGTGCGTTCCGGGCTGCGACACGTAATAGATGCGCAAAAGCCTTCCGGCGGTTGCCGAGGGAGGATGCGCCAACACCGTTTTCCGGATCACGCTGTTGAGCTCCGGGGTCGGGACACGCTTGTCCAGATTCTCGGCGACGCGCGCAACGATCGGCATGAGCCCGCCCAACCGCCTGTGCGTCTTTGCCGAGAGAAACGTGATGGGTGCGAATGCGGCAAAAGGAATTGCGTCGCGTACCGCTTCGGCAAGATCGCTCTGCGTGAACTCGTCCGTTTGCTCACGGACGAGGTCCCATTTATTTCCGACGACGATCAGCCCTTTGCGCTCTTCGAGCGCGATGCCGGCGAGACGCCGGTCTTGTGCCATGATTCCCGTCATTGCATCGAAGACGAGCAACGCGATGTCGCAACGAGCGATCGCGCCGAGCGACCGAAGCGCGGCGTAATACTCGATCGCGCCGTGCGCCTCCGGCCGCTTGCGGAAGCCTGCAGTGTCGACCAGCCGGAAATTACGATCGTGCCACCCGAAGACGGCGTCGACGGCGTCACGCGTCGTACCCGGAGTCTGAGAAACGAGCGAGCGCTCTTGACCGAGCAGCGCATTCACGAGAGAACTCTTTCCGACGTTGGGACGTCCGATTACGGCTAACGCGAGCTCGTCCGGCGGTCCGACCTCGGCGTCGGGCGGCGGCAACAGTTCGACGATGCGATCGAGCAGATCGCCGGTCCCTTCGCCGTGAATCGCAGAGACGGCGACGGGCTCGCCAAATCCAAGCGCGCTAAACTCGGCGTGGATCGCCGCAGCTGCGTCAGGCGACTCGGCTTTGTTGGCCGCCAGAACGATCGGGCGGGTCTTGCGGCGTAAGATGCGGGCAACGTCGTCGTCGAGCGGGTGGAGTCCGGTTTGGGCGTCGACCACCATCACGATCGCGTCGGCTTCGTCGGCCGCCGCCTCGGCTTGCCGGCGCGTCGCTTCGGCGAGCTCGGCACCATGCGCCATATCGGCGCCCGGGTCGATGCCGGCCGTATCAACGACGCTGAAAATCCGTCCGCGCCAGTCGCAGAGCGCGTAGAGGCGGTCGCGCGTGACGCCAGGCGTATCTTCGACGATCGCAAGGCGGCGGCCGATCAGGCGGTTGAAAAGCGCGCTCTTGCCGACGTTCGGCCGTCCCACGATTGCGACCGTCGCCGGGTGGAGCATTCCCGGCTCTTCGCGAAGTGCGCTTCCCGAGCATGCCCAGACTGTACATCGAAACCTTCGGCTGCCAGATGAATGAAGCCGACTCGCGCTACATTGCCGAGCGCGCGGCGTCCGCGGGATATACCGTCGCCGACGCGGTGGAAGACGCAAACGTCGTCGTCCTCAACACCTGCACCGTCCGCGAAAATGCCGAACGACGCGCCTACGGCCGAATGAATCACTTCAAAGCGCTCAAGGCCTGCGATCCCGGCGTTCGCATCGTGGTGACGGGCTGCCTCGCCGAGCAGGACCGAGAAATCATGCAGCGACGAGCGCCGCACGTTGATGCCGTCTTCGGCACGCGCGAGCTCGCGCTGCTCGGCGACCGTCTCGCGGAGTGGGCGCGGCGTGACGCCGATACCGGCGAGACTCCGGCCGGCGATCGGCGAGATAACATGCTTCGGTTTGCGCTCGGCGGGACCGCAGACGGCGTGACCGATGCGTTCTCGCACTTGCGCGCGTTCGTTACCGTGCAGCGCGGTTGCTCCTACTACTGCACCTTTTGCATCGTCCCCCACGTGCGTGGCCGCTTCGATCACCGGCCGGCAGCTGCGATCGCCGGGGAGGTCTCAGAGCGCGTCGCGCAGGGCGCGCGCGAAATCATGTTAGTTGGACAGACGGTGAACGCGTGGCGCGATCCGGCAGACGGTAGCGATTTCGGCGACTTGTGCAAGCGACTTGCGATCCTTCCCGGGCTCGATCGGCTGACCTTTATCTCGCCGCACCCCAAAGATTTCAGCGACAAGATCCTCGACGATCTCGCCGGCGTCGCTCAGCTCAATCCGAGAATCCATCTGCCGCTCCAGTCGGCGAGCGACGCGATGCTGAGGCGGATGAACCGCAAGTACACGCTGGAGCAATTCGATCGCGTCGTCGAGAAAATTCGAGCGCGCATTCCGCATGCGGCAATCACGACCGACCTCATCGTCGGCTTTCCCGGAGAGACCGACTCCGATTTCGAAACGACGCTGGCGTACGTGTGTACCGGCGCCTTTGCGAACGCCTTTACCTTCATTTACTCGATCCGTCGCGGCACGCCCGCCGCCCGTTGGGAGCAAGTCCCTGCCGACGTAGCGCACGCGCGCTTCACGCGGCTGCTCGACGCGCAGAACGAAGTGACGCGCCGCTTTCACGAAGGGAAAGTCGGCACCGTCGTGCGGGCACTGATCGCGGGAGATTCAAAGAAAGACCCCACGCGGATCTCTGCAAAGACGACGGATAACGTGACGGTCGTTGCAGCCAAACCGTCGGATTATGGACCCGAGGCGCCGTGGCTCGACGTCGCCATCGAACGCGCGCATGTTTGGGGTTGTGAGGGTCGCGCGGTCGGCAGGGCGCGACGATTCGCCGAACGCGCCGAACCCGTCGAACCGCCGGTCATTAGCCTCGTGTAGCGGTCGCATGGCAAAGTTCTCGCCGATGCTCGAGCAGTATTTCGGGATGAAGACGAAGCATCCCGAAGCGATTCTGCTCTCGCGGGTCGGTGATTTCTACGAAGCCTACGGCGAAGATGCCGAAACGATCGCACGCGCGCTGCAAATTGCGCTGACGAGCAAAGAAGCCGGCGGCGGCAAGCGCGTCGCGATGGCAGGCGTCCCGCATCACGCGCTCGCCGGATATCTTGCAAAGCTGGTAGCGCAACGATTTATCGTCGCGCTCGCGGAGCAACTAGAACTGCCGCAACCGAACCGGCTCGTTCGTCGCGACGTCGTGCGGCTCGTAACGCCGGGGACGCTGATTGAGGATCATCTGCTCGACGGGAAACAGAACAACTACCTCGCGGCGATCGCGGCAGCCGGAGAAACCTTCGCCGTTGCGTACACAGACGTCTCGACCAGCTTTGCGGCGGCGACGATCATCGAAGGAGAGGACGCGTACGACGAGTTGCTCGCGGAGCTTGCGCGGATTGCGCCGGCCGAAATCGTCGCCGACGTTCCGGCCGACGTTCGTGCCACGATGGTATCGGCGGTCGAGGCGATGGGTGCGCGGCACGCCACGCCGAGCTTGGAGATCGTTCCCTCGCACGATCGTCCGGCGTTTGCGGGTTTTTCGCTCGAGGAGTCGCTTGCGATTCATCGCGCCATCGAGGCACTCG
>DASXGO010000390.1:0-5512 GCA_036489055.1 Candidatus Cybelea sp.
ACTCGTACTGCGTCAGCAGCTCACGAATCTCCATCTCGACGAGCTCGAGCAGCTCCTCGTCATCAACCATATCGACCTTGTTAAGGAAGACGATGATACGCGGCACGCCGACCTGGCGCATGAGCAGGATGTGCTCGCGGGTCTGCGGCATCGGGCCGTCGGAAGCGGCGACCACGAGGATGGCGCCGTCCATTTGGGCCGCGCCGGTAATCATGTTTTTGATGTAGTCCGCGTGGCCCGGGCAATCGACGTGCGCGTAATGGCGCTTCGGCGTCTCGTACTCCTGGTGCGAGATCGCAATGGTAATACCGCGCTCCTTCTCCTCGGGCGCGTTGTCAATCTGATCGACGCCGACTTTTTGTGCCAACCCTTCGGTTGCCAGGCAGTGCATAATCGCCGCTGTCAGCGTCGTCTTGCCGTGGTCGACGTGACCGGTCGTTCCGATATTTACGTGCGGTTTTTTGCGCTCGAACTTTTGCTTTGCCAATTTATGATTCTCCTAATACACGGGGCCTGGCGTTTCAGGTGCCGTCCCGGCCCTGACGCGGTAAACGCCCTCGCGCAGAGGGCGTAACCACGGAATACTATCAACACCCACGCAACCCTGTCAACGAGTCTTCGCCGATCGGGCGAGTGGGTGTGCCGCCCGAGCGGTTAACCTGATAAAAAACCATCGCGCCCGCGCGAAGCGCGGTCCTGAGCGAGGCGAAGCCGAGTCGAAGGGGAGGGCGGCCTACCCCGAGCCTCTATGCGGGGGCGAGCTTCTTCCCGGCGGCCTTCGCGATGATCTCTTCCTCGATGCTCTTCGGCGCCTTCTCGTAGTGCGAGAACTCCATGGTGTAGGTCGCGCGGCCTTGGGTCGCCGACCGCATGTCGGTCGCGTAACCGAACATCTCGGAGAGCGGAACGTGCGCCGTAACGACCTGGGCTCCGCCCGGCGCTTCTTCGGTTGCGTGGATCGCGCCGCGGCGGCGGCTCAAGTCGCCGTTGATCGCGCCCATGTACTCTTTGGGCGTCGTGACCTCGACCTTCATGATCGGTTCGAGCAGCACCGGGCCTGCAGCGCGGTTCGCTTCTTTCCACGCCATCGATGCGGCGATCTTGAAGGCCATCTCGGACGAATCGACTTCGTGGTACGAACCGTCGAAGGCCTCGGCTTTAAAGTCCATCACCGGGAAGCCGGCCAGAACGCCGCTCAGCGCGGATTCGCGGATGCCCTCTTGGACCGCCTTGGCGTACTCTTTGGGAATCGAGCCGCCGACGATCTTCCATTCGAAGACGAAACCGGTTCCCGGCGGCTGCGGCTCCACGCGTAGCCAGACGTCGCCGTACTGTCCCTTGCCGCCGCTCTGGCGGATAAAACGGCCTTCTTTTTCAACGCTTTTGGTAATCGCTTCTTTGTACGCAACCTGGGGTTTGCCGACGTTGGCATCGACTTTGAACTCACGCCGCAGGCGGTCGAGCAGAATCTCCAAGTGAAGTTCGCCCATGCCGGCGATGATCGTTTGCTGCGTCTCTTCGTCGGTGCGCATCCGAAAGGTCGGGTCTTCCTGCGCAAGCCGGGTTAGCGCGAGACCGAGCTTATCTTGATCGGCCTTGCTCTTCGGTTCGATTGCTTGGTGGATGACCGGCTCCGGAAACGTGATCGACTCCAACGCGATCGGCGAACGCTCGTCGCAGAGCGTGTCGCCCGTGCGGGTGTCGGAAAGGCCGACCGCGGCCGCGATGTCGCCCGCGCCGATTGCGTCGATGTCCTCACGATGATTCGCGTGCATGCGGAGGATACGTCCGATGCGTTCCTTCCGCCCGGTGCGGGAGTTGAGCACGTAGCTGCCCTTGTTGAGCACCCCCGAGTAGACACGGAAATACGTGAGGTTACCGTAGGGATCGGTTGCGATCTTGAAAGCGAGCGCACAGAAGGGCTCCGAATCGTCGGGCTTGCGCACGAGCTCGTCTTTTGTCTTTGGGTCGAGCCCGACGATAGGCTTGGCATCGAGCGGTGACGGCATGTATTCGACGACGGCGTCGAGCAACGGCTGAACGCCCTTGTTCTTGAAGGCCGAACCGCAGAGCATCGGCAGCACGGTCCCTTCGATCGTCGCTTTGCGCAGCGCGGTCTTCATGCGGTCAATCGGCAGCTCTTTGCCCTCGAAGAACATCTCGAGCAGTTCGTCGTCTTGCTCGGCGATCGCCTCGACGAGGTTCTTACGCCACTCCATTGCCAGATCGCGCAACTCGCCTTCCTCGACGTCCTCGAGCGCCATCGTCGAGCCGAGATCATCGGTGTAGACGGTTTTCTTCATCGAAAACAGATCGACGACGCCGCGGAACTTATCCTCGGCGCCGATCGGCACCTGAATCGGCACTGCGCGCGCGCCGAGACGCTCGTGAATCTTTTCGACGACGTTGAAGAAATCGGCGCCGATGCGGTCCATCTTGTTGACGAAGATGATGCGCGGAACTTTATACTTATTGGCCTGGCGCCAGACCGTTTCCGATTGCGGTTGAACCGCGGCGACGGAATCGAAAAGCGCGACTAAGCCGTCGAGAACGCGCAGCGACCGTTCGACTTCGGCCGTAAAGTCCACGTGGCCCGGCGTGTCGATAATGTTGATGCGCGTATCGCGCCAAGTCGTCGCAGTCGCCGCCGACGTAATCGTGATGCCGCGTTCCTGCTCCTGAACCATCCAGTCCATCGTTGCGGCACCGTCGTGGACTTCGCCCATCTTGTGCACGCGTCCGGTGAAGAAAAGGATGCGCTCGGTGCAGGTCGTCTTGCCGGCGTCGATGTGCGCGGCAATGCCGATGTTCCTCGTACGTTCGAGCGGATATTCGCGTATAGCCATGGTGTTTCGCTTAGTCTAATTTAGGTCGGCTTACCAACGATAGTGGGCAAACGCTTTGTTCGCCTCAGCCATCTTATGCGTGTCTTCACGCTTCTTAATTGTAGCGCCGGTGTTGTTGGAGGCGTCCAGCAGCTCGCCGGCAAGCTTCTCCTCCATCGAGCGGCCGCCCCGTGCGCGCGCGAAACCGATCAGCCACCGCATTGCCATCGCTTGACGGCGGTCCGGGCGGACCTCCATCGGCACCTGATAGGTCGCGCCGCCGACGCGACGCGGCCGCACCTCTACCAACGGCATCGCGTTGGAGAGCGCCTGCGAGAAGATTTCCATCGGATCGCGACCGGTCTTATCCGCAACGATGTCGAGCGCACCATAGGTAATGTGCTCGGCGGTCGACTTCTTGCCGCGCAGCATCACCTTATTAATGAAGCGCGCGAGCACTTTGGAGTTGAACCGGCCGTCCGGAAGAATTTGCCGCTTGGGGGCGGGACCTTTACGTGGCAACGATTAGTGTCCTTACTTTACTTTTTCTTTTCGCGTTTTGCGCCGTACTTCGAACGGCCTTGCTTGCGGTTGGCGGTGCCTGCGGTGTCGAGCGTGCCGCGGATGATGTGGTAGCGTACGCCCGGGAGATCCTTCACGCGTCCACCCCGCACCAGCACGACCGAGTGCTCTTGCAGGTTGTGCCCGATCCCCGGGATGTACGCGGTGACCTCTTCCCCGTTAGTCAGCCGCACGCGCGCGACTTTGCGTAATGCCGAGTTCGGCTTTTTCGGCGTGACCGTCTTGACTTGCGTACAGACGCCGCGCCGTTGCGGGTTGCCGGCGACTTCGAAGGTCCGCGTCGGCAGGTCCGGATGGCCGGGCTTTGGGCCAGTCAGGATTACGCGAAAAGCGCGCGTCTTAACCTTTTGTTCGGTCTTTTCGCGCCCGCGGCGCACCAGCTGGTTAATGGTCGGAATTGGGCAGGCTCCTCTTCACACACAAACAACGGCCTCACCCGCAGGTGGGACCGGACATCAACTATACCAAGGCGCTATTTAGGCGTCAAATCTTCGAGGGGCAAGCCAAGTAAGCAACCAGGCTGCTGACCCCTACCTCGCGTAGACGCCGTCGAGGAAGCTCCAAAGCGCGTCGCATGCGGCGCGCGTCGCGGCGAGCACTTCTGCTTGCTTTTCCGGCATATCGGCAGCGTGCTCGATGAGGCGCCACTCCGATGCCGAGTGCCAAACGTCTGCCTTCTCGTGCACGCTGAAGAACTCGACCGCATCGGCGTCCGAAATGCCGTAGAACCGGCGCAGCCCTTCGATCTTGACTGCCGCGATTTCCGGGACTTGCGATTCGAATGCATGCAGCGCCGCAAGACCGGCATAGTGCGGACGATTCCGGCAGAGCTCGGTGAAGGTCTCGATCAATCGCCGCGTCGCCGGCATCGCCGCCGTTGCTGCGAGATCGGCTTCCGAGAGCCCGAGCGCCGCGGCGAACTGCTTCCAGAGCGCCGGATGGTTCTTCGGGCCGAGCTCCTCGTCGACGAGATTCTGAAGAATCGTCTGGCGCGGCGCCAGATCGCTGCGTCCGTCGCTCGTAAAGTGCGGCGTGTTCGAGTGCACGGCGCTCAAGTACGTCGGCTCGGCAAGCACGTGGTGCATATACTGGCCGGCATATTGACGCAGCTGCTCGAGCGTCAGCTCGCCCTTGGTCCACGCAACGTAGAACGGGTGGCCGAGCAGACGACGTTCCGCAACGATGCCGCGCACTTGCGCTTGAAATGGTTTGATCGTCATTTCCATGGCGGGCGGTATTACCGACCGCTTTCCTGACTCCTGGCGCGTCTGGAAAGGTCGCCTCGTGCCCGGTTCCGCATGAGCCGCGGGAATGGCAGCTAGCGGTGGTTTGCATCGGCCTGCGAGGCTCGGCGTCTTGGACGGGCTGCGCGGGATCGCAGTCGTACTCGTGGTTTGGTACCACCTGTGGCAGATTACGTGGCTCTCGCCGGGCTACGCGCTGGACTTCTTGCCGGCTACCGGCTTTATCGGCGTCCATCTCTTCTTCTTTTTAAGCGGCTTCGTTATCTCGTATCCGTTCATCGGAGCGGCGCTTGCGGAGGGCTCCGAACCGTCGTGGCGCGACTTTGCCTGGCGGCGGTTCATCAAGATCGTGCCGTCGTACGTGCTCTCGATCGCGGTCGCGTACGCAATCGGGTACGCGCAGGCGCAGCCCAACGCATCGGCGGTTCCCGACCTCGTGACGCATCTGCTCTTCATCCATACCTGGTTTCCGCTGCGTTACGGCACGATCGACGGCGTGCTTTGGACGCTCGCCGTCGAAGTCGAATTCTACCTGCTCTTTCCGCTGATTTGGTCGTTCTTCAAGCGGCAGCCGTGGATTACGGCAGTCGTCATGATCGCAATCGCGTGGATCTGGCGCGCCGCGCTGGCGCAATGCTGCTACTACACCGTCTTCACGCAGTGGGAAGAGAACCTGCCTGGCTATCTCGACATCTTCGCGTTCGGCATGATCGCGGCGTACATCTTTTCGCGTTTCGGTGAAGGCTGGCGCAGGAAGCTCCCGAGCTACGTCGGGCCGTTCGTCGCCGTCGCGGGCATCGCGCTGCTCGTGGTGCTCTTACAATCGCTTTATGGATACCGATTCCACGATCAGTGGGCCGG
>DASXGO010000415.1:0-1663 GCA_036489055.1 Candidatus Cybelea sp.
GCCGTAACCATCGAGCGCCAGCACTTCGATTTCCCGCAGCGCGACGACCGCTAGCGCGTTTTGCGGAATGTTAAAACGGTAGCGCACCGCATCGTCGGACGGGCGGAACGCGCCCCAAATCATGCCCGTGCCCGCCGCGTAGGCATCGGTCGTTTGAACCCGATATGGATAAACGTAGCGGCTGCACTGGCGGTGGCGCGTTTCGCAGGCGTACGTCGAGACGATCGTGCGAAGGGCGACGTGCAATTCTTGCGTGAAGATCGTCCGGTCGCGCGTGTCGCGCCAATAGACCCACGCGAGCACGACCGGCCAGGCCAGCGAATCGACTTCCCACTTTCGCTCCCACACGTGATAGTCGGCCTGAAACGCATTCGCGTAGGCGTCGGTGGCGATGTTGCGCGCGTTCCGGGCGATAACCCCGGCGAAGCGCCCGCGCAGAATCGGGAAGGCCGTTTGAAAACGGACGTACGGAATCGTCTGCGCCGAAGAATCGCGCAGCCACATCGCCGGAATGTCGCCCGTCTGCACGTACGTCGTCGCATCGTCCTCGGGAAAGAAGTCGCTAAAGAGCGTGTGAAAGAGCTGCCTCGGCTCGAGGTCGTGGACGCGCTTTCCGGTCAGCGGCACGACGAGCGCCTGCGCGACGCAGCGTTCCGGAATCCCGGTCAGGAGGACTGCGACGAGCGCGCCGGCGATCAACCCACACTTCATTCGTCATCCCCCGCCGGTTCGAGCGACAGCGAAAAAATCGCGCCGCCGGCTCGATAGCCCACCTTGGCTCGCCAGACACCGGTCGAAAACGTGAGACGATAGGTATCGTAGGTCAAACCCGAACTCGGGGTACGTTCGATGAATTCGATCGTCAGCAACGTGCCGAGCTCCGCGAAGCCCGGCGTGCGCACGATCGCGGCAAGCGCCGCGGTCACGCGAGGGTTCTCGTTCTGCACCGGCGCGCCCGGAGCGGCCGACAAATTGCGATCCAATGGCGGCTCGAGAATCGCGACGACGCTCTTCGCCAGTGGCGTCAAGTCGACGGCCTCCGCGTTGCTCATCACGACAAGCTCGATGCCGTCGCGCAAAACCAGGGCGTCTTCACACGAGAACCCCGGGACGTATCCGGGATGCTCGGCGACATCGTACCCAAACCAGTTCGCTATAAAGAAGCCGTAGCCGTAGTGTGTCGGCGATCCATCGCTCAAGGTACCGGACTCGGTCATCTTCGTGAAGTTGGCGGCGGAGACGACGCCTCCCGAACGGAGATTCTCGAGCCAGTGCAGCAGGTCGGCTGCATTCGACGCAATGCCGAAAGCGCTGCACGCAGCGTCGCGTCCGGCGGTGTCCGCCACTGCAGCAAAACCGTCGCTCCATGCGTAGCCGCGTGCCACGTTCTGCGTGTAGGGCGACGCCCCGCAACTCGTCGAGACGAGCGACAGCGCGCCGGCGAGCCGGGTGAACTGTACCGAATACGCGGTGCCGGTCGCGGCATGCAAAGCCATGCCGAGCAGCACGTAATTGGTGTTTGCGTACTCCCAGGCGCTGCCCGGGCTTTGCGCCAGCGTGGGATGCGTGGCGTCGCTTTCCGGCGCAATTCCGCTCGTCTGACCGAGCAATTCGGCGATGCTGACGTCTCCCACGTCGTTCGGCAGGAACGGAAGGTACGAGC
>DASXGO010000457.1:0-1567 GCA_036489055.1 Candidatus Cybelea sp.
CGCTCTTCGTATTTCACTGCAACGATCCGGAGTTGCTTCAAACGCATTACAAGCGTTTTCTCGAAAACACCATTCGGCAGCACTTTGACTTCGAAGGCGTGCCGCTAACGCTCGAGTTCCGCGCGCGACGTGAGGAAGAGCGCTCGGCGTGAGCGACATCGGTCTTTCCAAGTCGGTCGCCGACACGCTGCTCGCCATTCTCATCGCGATCCCCATCGGCGCCTTCGCCGGCGGTTTTCTGATCGGCTCGATTCCATTCGGCTACGTCATCGGCCGGCTTTTCTACCGCACCGACATTCGCAGTCAAGGTTCGGGAAACATCGGCGCTATGAATGCGCTACGAACGCTCGGCACGGGCGGTGCGATCGCGGTGTTGCTCCTCGATGCGCTCAAAGGGTTTGCGCCCACGCTTTTTGCGCTCGCGTTCTTCAAGGATCATTTGGATATCGAAAACTTCCCGCCGAGCGAACAAATTCTCGCGGCGATCGTCGCAACTGGGGCCGTGCTCGGCCATTGCTTCTCACCGTGGCTGCGGTTTCGCGGGGGCAAAGGCGTTGCAACGTCGTTCGGCGCGATCTTCGCGATGAGCTGGCCGGCCGGGTTCTTCGCGCTTGGCGGATGGCTCGTCGGTGCAGGACTGACGCGCTATTCGTCGGTCGGTTCGATGCTCGGCAGCGCGATCGCGCCGATCGCGCTCTGGGCGTTCACGCGTTCGCTGCCGGAAACCGCCTATGGTGTTTTTGCGCTGCTGCTGATCCTCTACAAGCATCGAGAGAACATTGGCCGGCTGCGCGCGGGTACCGAAGGTCCCATTCGCCTTTCGAAGCGCGGGGCGTAAGGCCCGGTCTTAGCAGCCAGGGCTTACCTCACCGCAGACCGTACTGTGGGAAACTGATGATTTCGTCAAACGACCTTCGCAACGGCGTAACCATCGTCGTCGACGGCCAGCTCTGGACCGTCATTGAGTTTTTGCACGTCAAGCCGGGTAAAGGTTCGGCGTTCGTGCGCACGCGCCTTAAGAACGTCAGGACCGGCACGACGCTCGAACGAACCTTTCGCGCGGGCGAAAAGCTCGAGCGCGCGACCGTGGACAACCGGCAGATGCAGATGCTTTACAACGACTCGGACGGCTACCATTTCATGGATCAAGAGTCGTTCGAAAACGTCACGCTGCAGCGCGACCTCATCGGCGACCCGGCCGATTTTCTCAAGGACGCGATGGTCGTCGACGTTCAATTCTACGACGGCGCTCCCATCGGCATCGATCTGCCGGCCCACGTGGAGCTCAAAGTGGTGGAAACGGATCCCGGTTTCCGAGGCGACACAGCGACGAACGTGACCAAGCCGGCGAAGCTCGAGACCGGCGCCACGGTGCAGGTGCCGCTCTTCGTAGAGTCCGGCGACGTCATTCGAATCGACACCCGCGACCGGCGCTACATCGGCCGCTCGAGCTAGCGACGTTCCCTGTCACCCTGAGCGTTGTCATCCCGAGCGGAGTCGAGGGGCGAAGGGTGACCCGCCACAATTTAAGGCAGCTTTTTTCGTCCGTCGCAGCGCGCCGCGACGC
>DASXGO010000484.1:0-2958 GCA_036489055.1 Candidatus Cybelea sp.
GGAGTGATGCGTTCTCCCGTACCCTCCACGAGTGCCGCGGTCTCCGCAAGAAAGAATGGCACGTCGGAACCGAGCTCGCGCGCGAGACGCAGCCAGTCATGTTGCGGGGTGGTATCGAAAGCCCCCGCCATTGCCGCGCGCAGCACCGCGGCGGCGTCGCTCGACCCGCCGCCGAGCCCGGCTTGGACCGGGATCCGCTTTCGCAGTTCGATTCGGACCGGCGGAGGATCTCCGAGCGCGCGTACGGCCGCATAGGCCAAATTGACTTCATCGTCGAGATCCGCGCGATCGCAGGAAAAGCTGAAGCGACTGCTTGGCTCGATAACGAGCTCGTCGGCGAGCTCGAGCGGAACCATGACGCTGCGTATGCCGTGATACCCGTCGCTCCGCCGGGCCAGCACCTCCAGCGTTAAGTTAATTTTTGCCGGGGCCGGCATACTGAGCATTCCGGCCATGCGTTTGCCGTCGCAGGAGAAGGCGCCTCTGCGTTCGGTGCCGCAGTATGCACGTAAGGCACCTATGAAATGGGTTTGAGTTACGACGCGCAGCGGAACGAATTTTGCGCCTACGTACTGCATGAATCTCAGACGCCGTACGGTCTGTTGCTGGGCAACTACAAGACCTACGCCCAATCGACGGCAAAAGGCGGCGTGCGTGGTCTTTGGGACGCCGATACTGATCAAATCATCTTCGGAACGCATCATATCGCGTATCGGATCTCCGACCGAACCTTCTTTCCGCACCAGATCGAGCGCGACCTCACGTTCTTGCCTTACGCGCAGATCTCCGAATTTACGCTCGACCACCGCATTCACGTCACCGAAGCGTTCTTCGTGCCGTATGGATCGGGTTTCGATCGCGCGGTTTCGTTCGTCGTCGACGTAACGCTCTTCAACCCGGGTGCGACCGAAGTGGAAGTCGCCGTCTTTCCGTGGGCGATGCTGGTCGGCCAGCGTTTCTACGGCGAGCCCGAACACGAGGTGCGCGCGTGGAACGACGGCCGGTTCATTTGCTCCAAGAACCTCGAGACGGGCGGCGAGCGCTGGTGGGGCGGATCGCTCGCTCCGGTCGCCGTCGAGCTCTCACTGCGCGAGCAAGTGCTGCTGCAGTCCATGCGCCGTGGAACGCTGACGAAAGAGCCGGCGCAAACGCTCGACGACGTGACGCCGCAGCAAGCGGAGTTGGTGAGCCGGCGGATTTTCGGCTCTTTCGAATACCGCATCGGCGTCGCGGCGGGAGCGCGGGAATCGCTGCGCTTGGCGGTCGTCTACCATAAAGAAGGCACGGAGCACAGCCGTCCGGTTCTCGAAGCGCTGCTGCGCGACCGCCGCGTGCTCCATAGCACGCAGGGCTACTTCACCGAACGGCTTGCCGATGCGCGGTTTTTGGTTCCATCGCCTGAGATCAGCCGCGGCGTCGCCTGGGCCAAGGCGAACATGCTGCGAATCGTCAAGGAGTATCCGCACGGATGGGGCGCGACGAACTCGCCTCCGTCCGACATCTTGGTATCGCGCGATACCTCGTGGCTCGTCCACGGCTTCGATTATTTCTGGCCCGAATTCAGCCGCAACGCCCTCGAAGTTTTCAACCAGGCGCTCGAGGAGAGCGGTTTGATGATCGAATACGTTCGCGGGGTCAGCGGTTACAAGACCGATTACGATCTGAATATCAACGACGACACGCCGCTGCACGTGATCGCGATGCTTCACCACTATAATGCCACGCTCGACGACGTTTGGGTGCGCGAGCGCATCGGATTGGTCGTCAAGCTTACCGACTATATGCTCACGCAGCGCGACGACCACGGGCTGATCAATTGCCGTGCCAAGGGCGTCGATATGTACGGAATCTCGTCATGGCGCAACATCATCCCGTACTACACGCTCGACGGTGCGGTAACGGAGATCAACGCGGAGGCGGTGTACGCGCTCGAAGGCGCCGCGATGCTCTGCGCCGTCGTCGGCGACACCGATCATTGGGAGCGCTACAGCGACGAAGCGCGGCGCATGCGCGAAGCGATGATGAAGCACCTGTTCAACGACGATACGGGCGCGTTCGTCCTGAACTACGATCAGGACGGCAACTATCAGGACAACTTTACGGCAGACGAGATCTTCCCGGTGCTTTTCGGCATCGCCGATCCCGCGCAGCAGCGCGCGATTCTCTCCCGCTTGCTCGAAGCCGATTTCGTGACGCCGGTCGGGCTGCGAACGATCTCGACCGCCGACGCTTGGTACTTTCCGTCGTATGGTTTCGGATTGCTCGGCGGCATTTGGCCGGATCTGACGATTTGGTTCGCAGTCGCGCTGGCGCGCAACGGCATGACGGATGAGGCAGTAAATTTTCTCAATGGCTTGTACGCCGCGATGGAAAGTGGAAGTCCGCGAAACACCGTGCCGGGCGAGTTCGCGGAATGGTTCGACGGCGGTTCGCTCAGCAATCGCGGCATGTACCTCTCGCCATGGACCGGCGCAAAGTATCTATGGGCGGTAGCCGAGACGGTCGGCGGATTGAACGGCTATCGAACCAGCGGGCGCCCGCATCTCGCCCCGCTGCGGCCCAAGGGCTGGCAGTGGGTTGCGGCCGCGCGCGTGCATTGGGGCGGGCGCCGCTGCACGTACGTTATCGACCTGCGAAACGATACGATCTACGGCGACATGCCCGAGCTCTCGGCGGAGGAGCCGTTTGAGTGCATTCACGCCGGGCGGGATGTGAGCGACGAAGTTGCCACGTCGCCGGTCGAGGTCGGCGCGATCGCGTTTGAAGACGAACGCGGGGCGGTGCGAATCTTTGTCGGTAACTTGCTCGATCGCGTGCGCAACGTCCTCGTGGAGTTTCGAGGGCATACCGCGCGGCTTGAAATGGCTCCGGGCGAACTGCGCGAGGTGCACTTGATCGGTAAGCCTAGCGACCGGCGCGCGCGTGCGGCAAAGCTCGACGTGGTTCGGCCGCTCTCCC
>DASXGO010000033.1:0-10842 GCA_036489055.1 Candidatus Cybelea sp.
TTCCTCGCGCTCGGTCTCGGGCTTCTCCTCCTTCTGCTCTTCCGCAAGCTCGATGCCGGACGCGGCCAGCTCTTCAAAAAATTCCTCGAGCTGCTCCGGGCTGATCTCTTCGAGCACGTCAAAAGCGGCGCTGATCTCTTCGTATGTCAGCGAACCTTGACTCTTGCCGCGCGCGATCAGCTTCTTCTTGAGCTCGTCCAGCGTGACCGGCGTCGGCGGCTCGGCGACTGCCGCTCCAGATTTCTTACGTGCCATCAGTTTCTGCTCTCACCTCCTTTCCGTTTTCGAGCTTACCGTTTCAACTTCGCGACCAGCGCCTCGAACTCTCCGCGCAACTCCTCGGGGACCGTATTGCCGCCGGCAAGCCGCTCGTCGATGAGGTCGGAGAGCTCGCGATAACGCCGCCGTTCGTCTTCGAGCTGCAATCGCTCGACAACCCGCTCCAAATGCGCGCGACGCTCTTCCGTGTCGCCGTATCGCACTGCGGAACTCCGATCGCGCCGGCCGATCTCCGCGAGAAGATCGAGCGTCCCCTGATCTTCCGCAAAGAGTCCGAAGACGTCCGCGGTCGTGTTCACCATGCCTGACGCTTCGACAATCCGTTCGTAGACGCGACGGTAGACCTCGTTGCGAAATCGCGATGCGCCGATGCGCTCGCCGTACTCCCCACCCAGCGCGGGCTCTTCGAGCAGAACGCTCAGCACCTCGCGCTCGAACGAGAGCGGCTCGACCGACGCCGCCACGTGGCGGCTTGGCGTGAACGCCGTTTTGGAGTGCGGCGCAAAATTCGCCCTGTCCGCGAGGAACCGGCTATTCCGAAGGTCGTCCACGTTCACCTGCAGGCGGCCCGCAACGTAAACGCGCCAGCGGTCCCATTCCTCGCGCGGCGCAAGCCCGCGAATCAGCGATTCGGCTCGTTGATTGAGCCGAGCCGGCGATTCGAAACCGGCGCGGAGCCGATCGATCTCGGCGTCAATTCGGAATTCGAGTGCGAGTTTCGCTTCGTCTAGCAGCGTTTGGAACGCCGCGGGGCCTTTCAGTCTAATGAAACTATCAGGATCTTCCCCCGGCGGGAGCAGCACGATGCGTACGGCGGAGCCGGTGTGCTCGATCTCCTTAGACGCGACGTCAATCGCTTTGGTTGCAGCCGCGCTGCCGGCCGCATCACCATCGAAGCAGAGAAAGACGTAATCGGCGTACTTGCGAAGCTCAACCGCTTGCTCGGCCGTGAACGAGGTTCCGAGCGCCGCAACGGCGTTTCGGAAGCCCGCTTGGTGCAGCGCCATGCAGTCGAGGTAGCCCTCGACGACAATGAGCGTCCGGTCGTTCTGGGCGGCTTTGCGCGCGAGATTGAGTGCGAAGAGGTGCTGCCCTTTCGTGTAAACCGGCGTGGTGCTCGTATTGAGATACTTCGGCTCCCCGTCGCCGAGCGCGCGTCCGCCGAACGCGATCACTTCTCCCGTCGTCGAGTACGTCGGTACCATCAGGCGATTCCGGTAAAAATCGTAGTAACCACGTTGCCCGGCTTTGACGAGACCCGCTTTCGCGGCGATCGGCAGATCGATCGCGTTCTCCTGAAGTTCCGTGACGAGACCGCTCCACGAATCGGGCGCAAAGCCGAGACCGAATCGCTCGATCGTCTCATTCAAAAAGCCGCGCCGGCTGCAATAGGCTCGTGCTTGCTCGCCGCGCTCGGCCGCAAGCATGCGCGCGAAGTAGGCCGCGGCAAGACGGTTTGCCTCGTACATCGCTTCGCGCTCGCTGCGGACGCGCGCGGCTCGTGGATTTTCCGGCTCCAGCTCGATTCCGGCTTTTGCGGCGAGCGAGCGAACGGCTTCGGCAAAGTCGAGATTTTCGGATTTCTGCACGAACGTAATTGCGTCGCCGCCGGTACCGCAGCCGAAACACTTGAAGAATCCGCGGTCGGGATGCACGTGAAACGACGGCGTCTTCTCCGCGTGGAACGGGCATAGGCCCACTAAATCGTTGCCGCGCTTTTTGAGCGGGACGTACCCACCGATAAGGGCGGCGATGTCGACTCGCGCCCGGATTTCGCGCAAAACGCCTTGATCGTATCTCACGCTTCGCTCAAGACTTCTTCGCGGGGACGAAGGTTTCCGCGTCGACGCTACGCGAAGGCGCTCGCGCAGTGAAGCGCATCTTCGATCCCGTTCATCATTTCATTCAGCTTTCCGCCGCGGAGGCGCGCCTTCTCGACTTACCCGTCATGCAGCGGCTGCGACGCCTGCGTCAGCTCGGACTCGCCTACCTCGCATTTCCATCGGCGGAACATTCGCGTTTCACGCACGCTCTCGGCGCGCTGGCGATGGGAACCCGCGCGTTTGACGAGCTCTTCCAAAGCACGCCGGAGCGCTTCGGCGATGCCGGCGCCGCCGCATATCAGCGCCGGCTCGTACGCGCCGCGCTTCTGCTGCACGACATCGGACACGGACCCTTCAGCCATTCGTGCGAGACGGTCTTCGGAATCCGGCACGAGGTCCGCACCCGCGATCTCATCGCGCTGCCGGAGGTCGCAGCGGGCATTGCCGACCTCGACGTCGAGGCCTCCGACGTGCTTGGCTTGATCGTCGGCGATCCCCACAGCCGTTATCCGGCATTGCGGGAACTCGTCAGCGGACCGAACCTCGACGCAGACCGCATGGACTATCTGTTGCGGGACGCGTACTTTACCGGCGTATCCAACGGCCGTTACGACGCCGAACAGCTGATTGGATCGCTGCGCGTTTTGGAGCGCGAAGGCAGGCCGCTCATTGGGATCGACCGCCGCGGGGTCGTGGCGCTCGAGTCGTTCGTGATGGCACGCTATATGATGTTCGCATCGGTCTACTTTCACCACACGACGCGGATGTTCGAGCACATTTTGCACGAGGTGTTGCACGAACTCTGGCCCGATCCGCGCGCATTGGATCCGGTTGAAGAGTTTCTTCGCTGGGACGACTTTCGCGTGCTCAATGCGCTCGACGACGCGCGCAGCGACGCGGCATTCGCTCTGCGCAACCGCGTTCGGGTCTACGCGCTGGCAGCGGAGTTCAATGCCGAACGGGATTTGAAGCTCTTCGAAGCATGCGAGACCGCGTTACGCGAGCGCTTTGGACCACAGAACGTCTGGGCCGATTCGCAAGCACAGCTCCTCCATAGGCTGCCGTTCGGAATCGGCAAGGAGAGCACCGTTTGGGTGGACGGACCCGGCGGCGCGGTCGATGCCCGAGAAGTCTCGGATTTGATTGCAAAGCTCAGCGGCAAAGCCTATTGGCGCAAGCTTTTCGTGCGCCGCCCTTCGACAAGCTCGGGACAAGCTGATATCGTTTTGGAAGCGCGGCGCATTTGCGCCCTTGTGTCACCCTGAGCTTGTCGAAGGGTCGGCTAAGTTATCGTGCCGATGGCGGATTGTGCGGCCGCCAATCGCGCGATCGGAACCCGATAGGGCGAGCACGATACATAATCGAGCCCCAAACGATCGCAGTACGCCACGCTGCTCGGCTCGCCGCCATGCTCTCCACAGATGCCGATCTTCAGGCCGGCGCGCGCGCCGCGCCCCAGCTTGACCGCCAGCTCCATGAGCGCGCCGACGCCGCGCCGGTCGAGCACTTGAAACGGATCTTCCTTGAGAATGCGCTTATCGAGGTAGACCGGAATGAACGACGCCTCCGCGTCGTCACGGCTGTACCCGTACGTCGTCTGGGTGAGGTCGTTGGTACCGAAGGAAAAGAATTCCGCCGTTGCGGCGAGCTCGTCGGCAACGACGCAGGCGCGAGGCAGCTCGATCATCGTGCCGATCCGGTATTTCAACGAAATCCCGCGCTCGGCGAGGACCGCATCGGCGATCCGCTTGGCGTCGTCGCGCGTCGTTTGCATTTCCTCTTTCGTACCGACACCTGGTATCATCACCTCCGGACGTGCGTCGACACCGGCGCTTTTCAAATCGCAGGCTGCTTCGAAGATCGCGCGCACCTGCATCTCGTAGATCTCGGGGAAGACGATTCCGAGACGGCACACGCGCAAACCCAGCATGGGATTTAGCTCGTGGAGCTGCTGTACGCGGCGCAGAAGCGCCTCTCTCGCTCGATATGCCGGCGAGTCGATTCCTTCGGTAAGCCGCAGCTCCGTGGTTTCGACGAGCAGCTGCTCGAGCGACGGCAGAAATTCGTGCAGCGGCGGATCGAGCAGCCGAATCGTGACCGGCAGTCCCTCCATCGCGCGCAGAATTCCGGTAAAATCCTCGCGCTGGAACGGCAGAAGCTGCGAAAGCGCCTCGGCGCGTTCCTCCACCGAGGCGGCGAGAATCATTTCATGCACGATCGGCAAGCGCTCGGGCTGCATGAACATGTGCTCGGTGCGGCAGAGCCCTATGCCCTGCGCGCCGAGGTCGCGTGCCTTCGCGGCGTCTTCTGGAGTGTCGGCATTCGCCCAAACTTGCAGACGACGCAGCTCGTCCGCCCACGATAGGAACGTTTCGAGCCAATCCGGCAGCTTCGAGGGCGGCCGGATCAGCGGGAGCTCCCCGATCGCGACGTTACCCGTCGAACCGTCGATCGTAATCCAGTCGCCTTCGTGCAGTTCCGTCCCGTTGAAGTCCGCCGACTTCCTCGCGCGATCGACGCGCAGCGTATCGCAGCCGGCAACGCACGGTTTTCCCATGCCGCGAGCGACGACCGCAGCGTGCGACGTGGCGCCGCCTTTTGCGGTGAGAACGCCTTCGGCTGCAATCATGCCATGCACGTCGTCAGGTGTCGTCTCGGTTCGGACGAGAATCGTCTTGCAGCCTCGCTCCTTCCACGTTACGGCGTCGTCGGCCGCGAACACGATCTGCCCGGTTGCGGCGCCCGGTGACGCGTTGAGCCCCTTGCACGCAACGACTGCCTCGGTGCCGGGATCGATGCGAGCGTGGAAGAGATGATCGAGTGACTGCGCGCTGACCATTGCGACCGCTCGGCGTTTGTCGATCAGACCTTCGCTTGCCAAGTCGAGCGCGATCTTCACTGCGGCCTCGGCCGTGCGCTTTGCGTTGCGCGTCTGCAGCATGAACAGTTTGCCGCGTTCGACGGTAAACTCGAGATCCTGAACGTCGCGATAGTGGCGTTCCAACCTCGCCGCGATCTCCGCGAACTGCTCGTAAACCTTCGGTTGGCGTTTTGCAAGGTCGGCAATCTTTTCGGGCGTGCGAATCCCGGCGACCACGTCTTCGCCCTGGGCGTTGGTCAAGTACTCACCGAAAAGCGCGCGCTCGCCGGTATTGGGATTCCGGGTGAAGGCGACGCCGGTTCCCGAGTCCTCACCCATGTTTCCAAAAACCATCTCCATGATATTGACGGCAGTTCCCCAATCGTCGGGGATCTTGTTGAAACGACGGTAATCGACCGCGCGTTTTGAGTGCCACGAATCGAAAACCGCCTCGATGGCGCCCCTGAGCTGATCGTGAACGTCCTGCGGAAAGTCTTTGCCGCTGCGCTCGCGGACGATCGCCTTAAAGCTCTGTACCAGCCGCTTCCAGGTGCCGGCGTCGATTTCGGCATCCGTCGTTGCCCCGAGCGACTCTTTTGCCGCCTCGATCTGCTCTTCGAAATGCTCCTTGCCGATGCCGAGCACGACGTTGGCATACATCATTACGAATCGCCGGTACGCGTCCCAGGCGAATCGCTCTTTGGCCGTCAGGCGCGCGAGGCTTTCCACGGTCGCGTCGTTCAGCCCGAGGTTCAGAATCGTGTCCATCATGCCGGGCATTGAGACGCGGGCACCGCTGCGAACCGAGACCAGCAGCGGGTTCTCGACGTTACCGAATCCTTTACCCGTACGCGTTTCCAGCTCGCGCATCGCCGCGTCGATTTGCTCTTGCAAGCCGTCCGGAAAGACGCCGCCCGTTTCGTAAAAGCGCAAGCACGCTTCGGTCGTGATCGTGAAACCGGAAGGAACCGGTAAGCCCGCGGACGTCATCTCGGCGAGACCCGCACCCTTGCCGCCGAGCATGTTCTTCATCGCGCTTGGATCCGACTCGTTGTAAAACGCCCGCCCTTCGTCGAAGAAGTAGACGTACTTCGTTTTTCGTTCGGCCTGAACGGTCATCGCTCCAACCTCTCTGCCAAATACGCAGCGAGCGCATCGGCGCTCGTGCGCTCCTGTCGCATCGTATCGCGCTCGCGCACCGTCACGCTGCCGTCGCCGAGCGTCTCGTAATCGACGGTAATGCAGAACGGCGTGCCGATTTCATCCTGACGCCGATAGAGCTGCCCGATATTACCTTCGTCGTACTGCGTCCGAAGCGACGGACGCAAGGCAGACTCGATCGCGCGCGCGCGCTCGACGAGCTCCGGTTTATTGCGCGCCAGCGAGAAGATCGCCGCCTGGACCGGCGCGATGAACGGATGGAATCTCAGCACGCTACGCTCCGTCTCCTTGCCGTTAGGATCCACGCTGCGCTCCCGTTCGTAAGCGTCGATCAAGAACGTCAAGACGGTCCGGTCCATCCCGGCCGAGCTTTCGATCAACAGTGGCGAATAGTGCGTCTTCGCCGCCTCGTCGAAGAACTGCAAGTCCTTTCCCGAGAGTTTGACGTGCGCGTCCAAATCGTACGTGCCGCGATGGGCGATCGACTCGAGTTCGCCCCAGCCCCATGGAAAGAGGTACTCGACGTCGATCCCGGCCCGAGCGTAGTGCGGGCGCTCCGCCTCGGTAAGCTCGTAGAATCGCAGTCGTTCCGATGCGATCCCGTATTGCGCGTACCACGCTTTTCGCCGCTCGACCCATTCGCGAAACGCGTCCATGTCTTTGCCGTCGTCGGGAACGAAATACTCGAGCTCGGCCTGCTCGAACTCACGCATGCGATACGTGAAGTTTCCGGGCGTAATCTCGTTGCGGAACGACTTGCCGATCTGAGCGACGCCGAATGGCGGCCGCTTGCGCGCGGTTTGATAGATGTTCTTGAAGTTGACGAAGATGCCCTGAGCGGTCTCCGGCCGCAGGTACGCCATCGCCGAGGTGTCCTCCATCGGGCCGAGCCACGTCTGCATCATCAAATTGAAGTTTCGCGGCTCGGTGAACGAATTTTTGCTGCCGCAATCGGGACACTGCGAGCGATCGGCTAAATGATCGGTACGAAAGCGGTGTTTACAAACCTTGCAATCGGTCATCACGTCGTGGAATGCGTCAACGTGACCCGACGCTTTCCAGACGAGCGGGTGCATTACGATCGACGAGTCGAATGCGACGACGTCGTCGCGAAGCTCGACGGTATCGCGCCACCAAGCGTTCTTGACGTTACGCTTCAGCACCGCCCCGAGTGGACCGTAGTCCCAGAAACCGTTGATGCCGCCGTAAATCTCGCTGGATTGGAAGATAAACCCGCGACGCTTCGCCAGCGCGGTGATCTCCTCCATGGTGACGCGCCGCGCCGAGGTAGCCGCTTCCATCGAGGCTAGTTTATGGCGTTTGGTCGAAAACACCCGCCGAGTAACGGCGTCCACGCCACACGACGCCGCCGCCACCGTGCCAAGCGACGAGCGACGCGGCAAATATTGCCAGCGTCATCGCTAGGCCGAGCGGCACGGCGAGCCCGGAACCCTGCCGAAAGCGCATCGTACGCATGGCAAACTCGGCAGCGGCAAGAACCGCGCCCATCGCGAGCACGAGCGTAACGGCCGGCCACCACGCCGCCTGCGCGATCAAGACGATCAACATCAAGGGCGAAATCGGCGAAATGCACGCGAGCAGCGTCACGCCGGCGACCGCTCGCGCCGTGTGGCCGCGCGCGCCCAAGGCAAAGTTCTTTACGAAGCCCCGCCAAAGGTCACCAAACGAGTGGTACATCCGCGTCCGCACCAGCGCGTTCGATCCGGTCAAGAAGGTGTGAAACCGGCCGTCGCGCTTGAAGAGCCGGGCTAATTCCAAATCCTCGGCGATCTCGGCGCGCACGGCGGCATGCCCGCCGATCGCGTCGTACGCTTCGCGGGACGCAAGCACGTATTGACCGTTGAAGATCGCTGTGTCGCGCTTGCGCGGATCGTTAACGTCGTCGAGCGCGCCGACGCCGAGCAGGATGACGAAGAGAATCGTGGGCAGCAAGAACCGCTCGGCCAATCCGATCGTCTCTTGATCGGTCAGCAGGCTCAAGACGTCGTACCGACGGTCGATGGCGTATTGCTGCGCGGACGCAGCCGCGAGCGCGTCGTGGACCGTATCGGCGTCGGTAAAGAGCAGCCACGCTCCGTGGGCGAGTCGCTCGCCCTGGGTCAGTGCCCACGATTTTCCGATCCAGCCTGGCGGAATCGCTTGCCCCGGGACCACTCGCAGCCGGCTTTCGCCGATCGCGATGCGATCGAGAGTGGCGCGCGTCGCGTCGGTCGACTGGTCGTCGACGACGATCACTTCGAAGTCGGGATGACGCGTGGCCAGGAGCGAACGAACGCACCGCTCGATTCGATCGGCTTCGTTGCGCGCCGGAACGACGATCGAAAGACTCGGCAGCGATGGATCCGGCTCCCTAGTTTGGATCCTCGTGCGCGAACGAAGAATGACGTCGAGTTCGCGCGCCGCAAAGAGCAGATTCGCGATAGCGAGGATACAGGCTACTATCGTCACCGCTTATTCAAGAACTCTGCTACCGCGCGTTTTCCGGCACGCGCCAGCCATGCTTCTTCGATGACGTCCTTCAGTTCTTTCACCGAAATCTTCTCGAGACGGATCAGCACGCCCGGGTAACCGTCGAAGTGCGGCGTCGTAAAATAAATCTTGGGGTTGCTCCGCAGCAATGCTTCCTTCATCTCGAGATCGTGCGTACGTACACCCAAGATGGGCCCTTTCGGAGCCGCATCACCTAACGCCGCGAGATCCGATGGCCGCAGTGGCCGCTCCCAGGTGAAGAACCTTTTACTCACGATCCATGCCGCATTGCCGCTCGACGTTTTCTCTTCAGTGGTCCCAGGTAATGCCAAAGCGTATTTCCGGACGTCGCGCCACGTTGCCATCGACGCTCCTTTCGCGCGAGGGGGCGTTCCCTCATGGTCGAATGACGCGCGCAAGCAAGGAGTGATCGACAGTGTTAAAGCTTGACTTTCTGAAGAGGCTTGGCTTCCTGGCTTTGACCGCGCCGCTCGCGGCACTTCAAAATGCCGCAAAGGCCGACGCCGCCGGGAATGAGGATCCCATCGTTGGGTTATGGGACGCCTCGGTTCAATCCGGCGGAACGAGCTATCGCTACATTTATGCTATTTCTCGCGGCGCGTACGTCGCGACCGGGAGTGTCGATGAAAACTTTCAGGGCTTCACATACAGTCCTACGATGGGGACGTATAAGCGGAACGGCGACGGCTCGTATCGTTATCGCGAGCGCGGCTATGTGTTCGATCTGAGGGGCCGAAACGTCGGCAGCTCCTCCAGCGCTGGAACGTTCCGGATCAGCGCCGACGGAAATACGTTAACCGGCCCGGGCACTTTCATGCAATTCGATCTGAAATCAAAAGAGACTTCGCGCGAATTGTTCACCATCAGCGCGAAGCGCATTTCTCCTTAGCCTCGTGAGAACAGACCGGGCCTGATTTCTGCATAAACGTTAGGGGCACTTGGCATCGAAAATTCCAAACCTGCACCAATCAGATTGCGGAACGCCGAATTTGCGCATGTAATCGACGCCCATCGCCCCGCCGCCGTCTTCCACAAGATGCCAACGCCCTTCATGCTTTTGGTAGAGAGCCTCTCCGCCGCCCGCGCCGTACCATTCACCCATCGCCCAATTCCCGGAAACGACGACATACGGGACCAGCGGTCCCCGCATCAGCCGTCGTACCGTCTCGACGTCGTCGTGCGGACCGGCATCGCGGAGAAGTCCTCGGCACGGCCGGTCGTCTTGGGGTCTCGGCATCCCGCGCATCAGCGCACCATTGAGGCTTTGACTAAGTCGATGTGAATCCAATCGGCACTGCAAGTTAAGCGCGTCAAGCGCTTGCCACCCGAACGAAAACCGCTCGACCAAAATCGCTTCCGTGACGAGTTCTCCTTCGATCCTTCCCCCGGTTGTCAGAACCGTCGCGTACGCGCCGACGACGTTGACGCGCTTAACGATTGGTGGACTCTTGGGATCCGTGTACATCGCGCGGAGCGCTGCTCCTTGTGGGGTTGCCGCGTAAGCTTGAAGTGTCACGGCGGCGACGAGCGTCAGCATCCTTGCGACGGTTCGGTGCTCGACAGTGGGTGCCTCGGTTTTGCGGTTGTCGGTTTTAACTAACGCGTGATTGAGGCAGGCTGGGGTGCTTCGATGGTGTCGTGCTTCGACAGGCTCAGCATGACACGTTACGCCGCTGTCATCCTGAGCTTGTCGAAGGGCCCGGGCGCTCCAGCCGCGACACGTGAGAAACCTGTTGCGAAGCCGTCTTAGCTGTGGTAGCCTGGCCGAGTATCAAGCCCGCAGACACATCGAAACGCGCGAGGCGCCGCAGCAATGCGGCGTCTCGTTTTTGCGAACTGTCCTTCGACTTCGGCGCTGCGCGCCTCCGCTCAGGATGACACTACATGTGCCTTAGGTTGAGTCTCCGCTTGTAATTGACCGCAGGCGGCGGCGATGTCGCGGCCCATATTCTGCCGTACGGTCACGGGCACGCCGGCGGCATCGAGAATCGCGGCGAAATCCCAAATGCGCGCGTTATCGGTAGCGGAATACGGGCCATCCGGCGTGGTGTTGTACGGGATCAAATTAACGTGGTAGAGCCGGCCGCTCATGAGCGAGGCTAGCTCGCGTGCGCATTGATCGGAATCGTTGACGCCGGCGAGCATCACGTATTCGAAGAATACCTTGCGATTCGTCTTGCCAACGTAGCGTTCGCAGGATACCATCAG
>DASXGO010000110.1:0-3935 GCA_036489055.1 Candidatus Cybelea sp.
CGGGTCGCAATACTCACGCAAGTTCTTCCTGCACCAGAAACCGTCGAATCTGCCCGTCGACGAACAATGATCGCCCGTTCGGCGCACGCTATACTTGCGGCATCGCTGCTCGCGGCCTGCGCCGGACTCACCGAGACACCAAAAGCGCCGGGCATGTTGCCCGGCGCTGCTGCGTCGCAGGCGCGTTGGATACCAGCCGCCGGTGACTCCTATGAAATTCAATACGATGGTAAGCTCGACACGGGCATCCACGCCGGTATCTACGATCTCGACATGTTCGATACGCCGGCCGCCGTTGTCGCGAAGCTCCATAAGATGGGACGGCACGTCATCTGCTACGTCGACGTCGGAACTTGGGAGAACTGGCGTCCCGATGCAAAGAAATTCCCGAAGAGTGTGCTCGGCAACAAGGACGGCCACTGGAAGGGCGAGCGTTGGCTCGACGTTCGCGCTACGTCGATTCTCGAGCCGATCATGGCGCATCGGCTCGAGCTGTGTAAGCAGAAGAGGTTCGACGGCGTCGATCCCGATAATCTCGATGGTTATCAGAACCGCACCGGGTTCCCGATTACCTATCAGGAGCAACTGAGCTACGACACATGGGTCGCCAAAGCGGCCCACGATCGCGGCTTGACCGCTGCCCAAAAGGGCGACGACGGCCAGGTCAACGACCTGGTAAAGGTATTCGACTTCGCGGTCGTCGAGCAGTGCTTCACGCAACGGTGGTGCAAAAAGTTCGACGTCTACACTAACGGCAACCGGCTCGTCGTCGACGGGGAATATTATCGCAATCAGATGCGCTTCCAGCAGAAAAACTGCCCCGAAGCCCTACAGAATCACGACACCGCGATCCTCAAGAAACTCCAACTGACGGCCTGGATCGTCACCTGCGGAACTTAGGGCGTTCGTCGCATTCGCGTGGGGCGTAACCCCTGAACCGCGATCTTTCGTCGCATTCGCGTGGGCCGCACCCTGAGGCCAGGATATGCCTTTCTTCCACGCGAATGCGATGAAAGATTTATTATGTCGCATTCAGGGACCACGAAGAAGACGCCGGCCAAGCCGGCCCGCAAGGTCGACCCGCTCGTGCGGGACCTGCGCGGCTATCTGCTGACGGAGCGCAAGCGCAGCCCTTTGACGGTGGCCGCCTACGAACGGGATCTCAACGAGTTCGTCGATTTCCTCGGCGAGACGCAGCCCGGGACGTCTCTCAAACGCGTGAAGGCCACGCAGATCCGGCAATACATTGCGCATATGTTCGATGGGCGCGGATACGACAGCCGGACGGTCTGCCGCAAGCTCTCGTCGATTCGGGCGCTCTACCGGTTCCTCAAGATCACCGGCGTGCTCGAGAACGATCCCGCCGCCGCGATCCCAGGGCCGTCGGTCGCCAAAAAGCGGCCGGCCCCGCTGAAGGTCGCGGAGGTTATGAAGCTGCTGCGGACCTCGCTCGCGGGCCGGACCGATTCGGCGCGGCTGCGGGATGCCGCCATCATGGAGCTATTCTATGCCAGCGGCATGCGCCGCGCCGAGGTCGCCGGCGTGCGGCTCGCCGACGTGGACCTTGCCGAACGGACGATCCGCGTCGTCGGAAAAGGCAGCAAGGAACGCGTCGTCGTGATCAACCATGCGGCCTCCGAGGCAATCGAAGCGTATTTGCGCGTCCGCGCGCGCAGCGCCGATCCGGCGCTCTTTCTCGGCCGCGGCGGCAAAGGACTGACGCCGAAACACGTTTGGCGGATCTTCCGGTTGATCTATCGCGTCAGCGGCATTCAAAAGCACGCCACGCCGCACACGCTGCGCCACTCATTCGCGACGCACCTCGTCGAGAACGGCGTGGACCTGGAAACCGTGCGCGAGCTGCTCGGTCACGAGAGTCTCGCGACGACCGGCGTCTACCTGCAGCTGGCGATGGGCCACAAACGCCGCGCGTACGATCAAGCGCATCCGCGCGACCATATGGACCGCTAGGGAGCGCTCGTCGTCCGGGCAGCCCGAAAGCTTACTCACACCCGGGATGGGAAAGATCAGATGTGACCCCAGCCCCACACTACAACGAAACCTTTGCCTGCACCCCGACCGAAGCGCGCCGCGCGCGCAAGGCCGTCGCGCAGTTCGCGGAGGCATGGCTTCACGGAAAAGATTCTTGCGATTTTGAAACCGCCGTCGGCGAAGCGCTGGCCAACGCCGTCGAGCATGGACGGTGCTCGCGGATCACGGTGGACTGCATCTTCTTCCGCCAACGGCTGGTCGCTGAGATTGCGCAAAACGGCCGGGGCTTCCGGCCGCCACGCGAACGCCGGGCGCCGGCGGAGGGCGCGGCCCGCGGCTTCGGGATCTTCATCATGCAGAGTCTGCTCGACGGGCTAGAGTACCACGAAAACGGCACGCGCCTGCGGCTCGTCAAGCGCGCGCCACGGCGCGCTAAACGGGGGGCGGCGTCTTTTCCGCGTCCGGCGCGATGAGATTCTTAGGCAGCGGGGGCGGCTGACCGGTCGCCGGTTCGGCGCAGACGTGCTTCTGGACGCGATCGGTCGAGGCTGCGAGTACCGAGCCACTCTCGACTGCTGCGTCGTGTTGATGCACGCCAAAGCTCAAAAACCCGGAGCGCGTGCCGCCGACGAACGTATGGACGAACTGCACGTGAATCGTATCGCCGCAGAAATTCACGATGTCGTCGATATCGAGCTCCAGCTCCTCCGATGTGCTCGTTTCGAACTGACGCTTCGTCTGATTGGTCTGCGTGTCGTAGTGCCCTTCCGCGAGGTCTCCCGGCTTAGCGATGATGTAGCCGTCAACAATTACCGCTTGGTCGACGGAAAACTTAACCTTGTGCTCCTCCTGCGACGATCCTTGGGCACCGACTCGGACGTCGCGGTTCACGAAAATCGGCACGGTTACGCCGCGCGGAACCGTTACCGAGTTTTGCTCGTCCGGCACTGACGCAGATGCGCTCGCCTCGGGAGCCGGCGCGGACGGTTCGCGCGTGAGCACCTGCGCGCGCGCGGCGTACGAAGGCGTCAAGGCGATGCCTGCGGCCGCCGCAATCAACGCTACGGATGCCCGGCAAACGTTGCTCATAATGACCGCTCCAAGAACATGCTTGGCCCATCGTACGTCAGACCGCCGGCGGCTTTGATTGAAAAGTGCTGAAATTCCACTCCAGCGCCATCCCGGGGGCTACAAGCGAATGCTTACCGACCCCGTTACTTGCAGCGGTTCCGTCACGCCTAAGAATCCCGTATTGTTGCCGTTAAACCAGAACGAATACGGGAACTGGAGTTGCGGCGGCGGGCGTCGCGAGATCGAGTTGGGATAGAAGTTTCCAGCCGGATAAAGGAAGTTCGTCGGAAGCGACCCGTAGACGCAGACGTACGGATTATCCCAGGCGTACCCCCGCTGCCCGCAGACGTCGAGAATATTCGTGAAGTTCAGCCGCAGCGTTACGCGCGGGCTCACGTCGTAGCTCATCGCGAGTCCCATCTGCAGCTGCCAGGGTTCCTTGAACGCACCGAGATTGTCGTAACCGTTGCTAAACGGATCCGGAATAAAGAGCGGCAGATTCCCGAAGTCGTCGCAGGACGCCGGATCGGCGGCCTTGCCGTGGGCCGAAATCCACGACCGCGGCGGCGCGAAGCACGATTGCGGATTGAATCCCGGCCAAGCCGTCGGCGCACCGTACTCGGCACCCGAGTTGAAGTTCCAATAATTCGTTACGTTGAAGCGTTGATGCCGATAGTTCAGCAAGATCGTCGCAACATACGGCACCGCGTAACCGTTTGCGGCCGCAACCGGGCCCGGAATCACGTCGTAGGTCGGATACCAGGCCGAAGGCGAGAACGCGTCCTGATACGGCTTATTGTAGTAGGGATTCGCTACGACGCCGGGCTGTTTGCAGTTGTTCGTCCCCGCACCGCCCGCGGATTCGAAGAAGT
>DASXGO010000137.1:0-13989 GCA_036489055.1 Candidatus Cybelea sp.
GACAGGGTCTCCAAACCGATGAGAAGCAGCCAGGCATCCATCGGGGACATCTGCGCGCCGACGTCGCGCAAAACTTCAACGCGCGCGCGCATGAGAAAGGCGTACTCACCGAAGACTTCCGTGAAGACCTTTTGATGGTACCCCGGACTCGGTTCGGAGAGTAGCGGAAAGCGGCCGTTCGTCCACGGAAACGTCCCGGATTCGATCACGACGCCGCCGATCGACGTCCCATGCCCGTTGATGAACTTCGTTGCGGAATGAACGACGATGTCCGCGCCGTGCTCGATCGGCCGGCAGAGATACGGCGTCGCGAACGTGTTGTCGACCACGAGCGGAACGCCGGCGTCATGCGCGAGCGCCGCGAACGCGCCTATGTCGGCAACGACGCCCGACGGATTGCCGACCGTTTCGACAAAGATGAGTCTCGTCTTCGGTCGGATTGCCGCACGCACCGCGTCGAGATCGTCGGCCGGAACGAACGTCGTTTCGATCCCCATGCGCTTCACCGTCACGGTAAGCTGAGTGACCGTGCCGCCGTAGACGTTCTGCGTGCAGACGAGATGATCGCCGGCTTGCGCCAACGAGAGCACCATGCAGAGCTGCGCCGCGAGGCCGCTGGAGAACGCGATGCTTCCCAGGCCGCCTTCCAGACTCGCCATCCGCTCCTCGAACGCGGCGACCGTGGGGTTGCTGATCCGGCTGTAAATGTGGCCGTAACTACGGAGCGCAAAGAGCTCCGCCGCCTGCTCGGCCGAGCCGAAGACGTAGGCCGAAGTTTGGTAGATCGGCATCGCGCGCGAGCCGGTCGCCGGGTCGGGCGGGGTGCCGGCGTGCAGCGCCCGCGTCGCAAAGCCGAATTGCCGTTCCTGATGTATCATCGGTAGGTTGGAGGATCTATTTCGCCCTATAATGGTCGTATCATGGGCATGACACTCACCGAAAAGATCCTGGCGCGCCACGCCGGCCAGCCGCGCGTCGAGCCGGGACAGATTATCAACGCAAAGGTCGATCTCGTCTTGGCCAACGAGCTTTCGGCCGCCGTCGCGATCGGCGTAATGCGCAAGATCAAAGGGGCGTCGAAAGTCTTCGATCCCGCCAAAATCGCGCTGGTCGCCGATCATTTCGTTCCGGCGAAGGACGCACAGTCTGCGTCGCTGGCCCGACTAATGAAAGAATTTGCGGCGGAGCAGAAGATCGAGCATTTCTTCGACGTGGGCCGCGGCGGCATCGAGCACGTCGTCCTGCCGGAAGAGGGTCTGGTCGCTCCCGGCGAGCTCATCGTCGGCGGCGATTCGCACACTTGCACGTACGGCGCGTTCGGAGCCTTCGCGACCGGCATGGGCTCGACCGATGTTGCCGCGGCCTTCGTTCTCGGTGAGGTCTGGTTGAAGGTACCCGCATCCATCAAGCTGGTCTACAGCGGCAAGCCTGGTCCGATGGTCTACGCAAAAGACATTATGCTGCGCACGGTCGGTGAGCTCGGCATCGACGGCGCGACGTATCGCGCGATCGAGTACCATGGCACGACGGTCGACGAGCTCTCGATCACCGGCCGCATTACGATGGCTAACATGGCGATCGAAGCGGGCGCCAAGAACGGCATCTTCCACGCCGATGCAAAGACGCTCGCGTTCGTTGAGGAGCGCACGACGCGCCCATTCGTCGTCGAGCACGCCGACGCCGACGCCGTCTACGAGCGCGTGATCGGCATCGACGTCGCTAACCTCGAGCCGCAGGTTGCCTGCCCGCACACGCCCGACAACGTCCACCCCATCTCCGAGGTCACGCGCGACGATCTGCGCGTCGATCAAGTCTTCATCGGGTCGTGTACGAACGGCTACATCGACGATCTTCGCGTCGTAGCGAAAATCCTCGAAGGCAAGCAAATCGCGTCGAACCTTCGCGTCATCGTCAATCCCGGCTCGCAGAAAGTATGGATGCAAGCCGCGGATGAAGGCATCCTGACGACTCTTGCGGCTGCCGGCTGCGCCGTGAATACGCCCGGCTGCGGCGCGTGCTTCGGCGGTCATATGGGGACGCTAGGCGACGGCGAGCGCGCGATCTCGACGACGAACCGCAACTACGTTGGGCGCATGGGCTCGCCGAAGGCCGAGATCTTCCTCGCCTCTCCGGCAACCTGCGCGGCCTCAGCGCTCACCGGCAGAATTACCGACCCCCGCGTTCTCGAACTGGCAGGCGTGTAATGGAAGCAACGCTGCGCGGGCACGCGCATAAATACGGCAAGAACGTCGACACCGACGTCATCATTCCGGGCAAATATTGCAACATCGTAGACCAGACGGAGCTCGGCAAACACGCGCTGGAAGGCCTCGATCCCGAGTATGTCGGACGGATGAAATCCGGCGACATCATCGTGGCCGATACCAACTTCGGTTGCGGCTCGAGCCGCGAAGTGGCGCCGATTGCAATTAAGGCGTCCGGAACGGCGGCGGTAATTGCGAAAAGCTTCGCGCGGATCTTCTATCGCAACGCGCTCAACATCGGCTTGCCGATCTTTGAATCGCCGGAAGCTGTAGACGGCATCGAATCGGGCGACGAAATCGAGGTGGAACCGGCGAGCGGAATCGTTCGTAACCTTACGCGCGGTACCGAATATCGCGCCGCGGAATTCCCGCCGTTCATGCGCTCGTTAATTGACGCCGGCGGCCTCGTTCCGTACGTGGAGGGACGACTAGCCGCAGGAGGACCTTCATGATTTCTCGACAGTTCAGATTGACGGTGGTATCCGGCCTTTTTATCGTCGCGTTGCCCGCGTGCGGTGGTCAACAGGTTGCGGGGACGCAAACGGGCGCTATTCCACCAGGTCAGACGGTCTTGTCGGCGATTGCGCCTGACTCTAAGAAATGCGGGGGCACAAACGGAGTGTACGTCGATCCGTGTCCCGTCATCATCAAGAAAAAGAGCAAGGGATTCACCTGGTTTAACGTTGACGGCCCCGGAGTGAGTGTCTCATATTTAAAGAACTACCAAATGCAAGGGTCTTGTTATAACAGGAACGGCGGCGAAATTTGCACCGTCCAAAACCTCGCTTCGCCTCCTACGTATTGGCAGGCCACAAGCGGTCCGTACTGCGGAAAAGCTAGACCGCTGAAGTTCTATGCTTACGGCGGCGGCGGGTTCATCGGCTACGGCTACCTTACGATCGTTAACAAGTATTGTCCGTAGGCACGCAGGCTAAGGCGGCGTGTAACCCCCGCCTTGGCTCGGTAGCCCTCCGGGCGATGGATTAACGTTTTCGATCCATTTCTCTTTGGCGCGATACGCCGCGGTAAACGGCACCTGCCCATTCGGCATCGTCAGCATGCCGACCATGTCGGTCGTGCCGTCGAGCTTGCCTTCGAGCAGCAACGACGTGCCGTTAGGCATCGTGACGATCAAACGAACGGCTTGTCCGTCGACGCTTCCCGCGAGCGGATATCTTTTACCGTGCGCGTCGAGATAGGTGCCGGTAAGCGTGTCGCCGTCCTGCTTGATGTTGAAGTGCGTATAATCGGTCGCGGCAGGATGTTGAATTGCGACTTCCCAGACGCCGTCGAGCCCTTTACGCGCGTTCGGCGGTGGGGTTGGAGACGGCTTGACCGCTGCGGCCGGGCGCGGCGTGAAGGTAGCCATCGGCGTCGGCATCGTCGTCGGATTCGGCAACGGTGTCGCTTGGCTCGTCCCGATCGGCGGGGGCGTCGGGGGCGGCGTCGCGGCGTCGGCGACACTTCGCGCGGATGGCGAAGCGAACGCGAAAACCGCTGCGGCGGTAGCGCCGCCGGCGGTGGCGAGGAAGAAGGAAGGCATTTTCATTGGCTATGGAGCCTTTTGTGAGGCCGGGAAGGCCTCCTTTTTGACACGCTTGCTATAATGCAGAGGCTGTGAAGACCAAGATCCATCCAAAATGGTACCCCGAGGCCCGCGTCCACTGCGCGTGCGGCAATACGTTCGTAACGGGCTCGACACTGCCCGAAATCGCAGTCGAGATTTGCGCCGCGTGCCATCCGCTCTTTACCGGCCAGCAGAAGCTCGTCGATACCGCTGGGCGCGTTGACAAGTTCAATCAGCGCACGGCCGCCGCTCGCCGGAAACAAGAGGAGGCTGCCGCTCGCAAGGTAGCCCGCGACGCGAAGAAGGCGGCAGCCGCTCTCTGATCGACCGGCTCCAGACGATGGCGCGGCGCTTCGATGAGATCGATGCGCAGCTTGCCAACCCCTCGGGTGCCTTCGATCAATCACGCTATACCGCACTCGTCAAGGAACGCGCGCAGCTAGAGGGGCCGGTTCAAACTTACCGCCGGCTCTCCGACGTACGCGCGCAAATCGAGGCAAACGACGCGCTCGCCCGCCAGAGCGACGGCGAGCTTCGCGCTCTTGCCGAAGAAGAGAATGCGGCGCTGCGACCGCAAGTGGACGAACTCGAAGCCGAGTTGTCGCGCCTGATGGTTCCGCGCGACCCCAATGACGCCAAGGACGTCTTCGTCGAGGTTCGCGCCGGCACGGGCGGCGACGAAGCGGCGATCTTTGCCGGCGACCTGGCGCGCATGTACATGCGCTTCGCCGAGCGCATGGGGATGAAGGTCGAGCTCGTCTCCGAAAGCGAGAGCGAAGCCGGCGGCTACAAGGAGATCGTCTTTGCCGTTACCGGCAAAGAGCCGTATCGCTATCTGAAGCACGAATCGGGCGTACACCGCGTCCAGCGCGTGCCGCAAACCGAAGCGCAGGGACGCATTCACACGAGCACCGCGACGGTTGCCGTGCTTCCGCAAGTCGAGGACGACGTCGAAGTCGAAATCAAAGCGTCGGACCTGCAAATCGACACGTTCAAGGCGTCCGGCGCAGGCGGCCAATACGTCAACAAGACCGAATCAGCCATTCGTATCACGCACGTTCCGACCGGCATCATCGTGGCCTCGCAGCAGGAACGGTCGCAGCAGCAGAACCGGGAGAAGGCGATGCAAATGCTCCGCGCCACGCTTTACGACCGCAAGCGCCGCGAGCAGGAGGAAGCGGTCGGCTCGATGCGGCGTTCACAAGTCGGCACCGGCGAGCGCGCGGAGAAGATTCGCACGTATAACTTTCCGCAAGATCGCATCACGGATCACCGGATCAATCGCAACTTCGGCAACGTCCGCGGTATCATGGACGGCGATCTTGCGCACATCAGCGAGGAGCTGATCGCCGACGAACGCGCGCGCCTGCTCGCCGGCGAAGCAGCAGTGTGACGAGCCTCGCGCGCGCGGACGCCGCGTTAATCCTGGGACACGTGCTCGGACGCGACCGGAGCTGGCTGGTCGCGCATCCCGATGCGCAACTCAGCGATGAAGAGGCGGAACGTTTTGAATCGCTCTGTGCCCGCCGCCGCGAGGGAACACCGGTTGCATACCTGATAGGAACCGCCGGATTCTACGGGCGCGAGTTTCTCGTGGACGAAAACGTGCTCGTGCCCCGTCCCGAAACCGAGCATTTGATCGACGAGGCACTGGCGTTCATTCGGCCGGAGATGCGTGTGCTCGATGTCGGAACCGGCAGCGGCGCGATCGCATGCACGATCGCTGCCCAGACGCGGGCTCACGTTGATGCCGTGGACTTGTTGCCGGCCGCCGTCGAAATCGCGGTTAAGAACGCGCGCCGCCTCGGAGTAGCGGAACGCTGCAAGTTTTACGTCGGCGATCTGCTCGATTCAGTCCGCCGAAATCGCTACGACGTCGTAATCGCAAACTTGCCCTACATTCCGACCGGCGACTTGCCGAAACCGCCGGATCCCGCGTCGTTCGAACCGCAGCCGGCGCTCGACGGCGGCCCCGACGGCCTGTCGCAATATCGCAGACTCATGCCCGGCCTACCCGAGTTAATCAATGAGGGTGGAATGGTCTTGCTTGAATGCGCCCCGCCGACGTTTCAGCCACTGAAAGCGCTGGTGCAACTTGCCCTACCAAATTTCGTCATCGAAGGGGGCAAAGATTACTCCGGCCTCGATCGTTACGTTCAAGCGTACGATGGCGCGGCGAGGGACTGCTACGTGCCGGTCGAGGGGCGTCTGAATCCGAGCGAAGCCACGGATGGCGAGAGCTCGGAGAATCGAGCGACCGGAGCGGCGGAAGCGCGCAGGGAGCGTCCCCGAGACGGCACGTAGTGGGCCCGAGCAGACGCAACCCACCGCTCCCCAGGTGACCAACCAATCCGCGGAGAACAGAAGCAACCCGAGATGGCGAAGTATATCTTCTTCACCGGGGGCGTCGTAAGTTCGCTTGGCAAGGGCATCACGGCCGCTTCGCTCGGAAGGCTCCTCAAGGCGCGCGGGTTGAGCGTTTCGATTCAAAAGCTCGACCCTTATATTAACGTCGACGCCGGCACGATGAATCCGTATCAGCACGGTGAGGTCTTCGTGACCGAAGACGGCGCCGAAACGGATCTCGATCTCGGTCACTACGAGCGCTTCATCGACGAGAATCTGCAGCGCGCGAACAACGTTACGACCGGCCAGATCTACGATTCGGTCATCGAAAAAGAGCGCCGGGGCGAATACTTGGGCGCGACCGTTCAGGTCATTCCTCACATCACCAACGAGATCAAGGCGCATATCAAGCGCATCGCCGAGGCGAGCCGTGCCGAAGTCTGCATCGTCGAGGTCGGAGGCACCGTCGGCGACATCGAGTCTTTGCCGTTTCTCGAGGCGATCCGGCAGATGCGCTACGACGTCGGTGACGAGAACGTGATGTACGTGCATCTCACGCTCGTGCCCCACCTGGGCGCGGCTGACGAGCTCAAGACCAAGCCGACGCAACACTCGGTGCGCGAGCTCCGTGGAATCGGAATCTCGCCTGACGCCATCGTCTGCCGAACCCAGTCTTCGCTGCCGATGCCGTTGGAGCTCAAGGAGAAGATCGCGCTCTTTTGCGACGTTCCGCCGGGTGCGGTCGTCCAGAACGTGGACGCGCGCACGATCTATCAAGTGCCGCTCAACCTCGAAAACGAGGGCCTTGCGCAGGCCGCGATTCGCAAACTCAATCTGCCTCCCGCGGTGCCGGCTCTCGACGATTGGGTCGCGATTTCAGAACGCCTGCTCCATCCGCGACGCCGCGTCACGATTGCGCTCGTCGGCAAATACGTAGAGCTCAAAGACGCGTACATCTCGATCAACGAGGCGCTCGCCCACGCCGGTGTCTTTCACCATGCGGCCGTCGAGATCAAACGCATTGATTCGGAGCTGGTGGAGAACGAGGGAGTCGACGTGCTTCGCGGCGCTCACGGCGTGCTGGTCGCACCCGGCTTCGGTGCGCGCGGCGTCAAAGGAAAGCTGCGGGCGATTCAACACGTGCGCGAGCGAAAGATCCCGTTCCTCGGCATCTGTTACGGCATGCAGCTCGCCTGCGTCGAGTTTGCTCGAAACGTTTGCGAGTTGCCCGACGCAATGACGAGCGAGGTGGACGAGACCAGCGTCGATCCGGTCATCGATTTCATGCCGGATCAGCGCAACTTGGAGGTCCTCGGGGGGACCATGCGGCTCGGAACGTACAACTGCACGCTCGAGGAAGGAAGTCACGCCGCGCGCGCCTATGGCGAGCTGGAGATCAGCGAGCGGCACCGGCATCGTTACGAATTCAACAACCGGTATCGACCGATCTTTGAAGAGCACGGCATGCGCTTTACCGGGCACCATACGATCGGCAAGACGCAGCTCGTCGAAGTCGTGGAGTTGCCCGTCGAGATGCATCCCTGGTTCGTCGCGACCCAGGCGCACCCTGAGTTTAAGTCGCGCCCGACCCGCCCCGCGCCGCTCTATCGCGATTTCATCGGTGCGGCCCTCGCGCACGAGGAGCGCATCAGCAGCTTGTCCCGAGCGGAGTCGAGGGACACCGGCGTTGCTGAGGCGGCATCCTGGACCCAAGTGTAATCACCGCCGTCATTCTGACGCGCGACGAGGAGCGCAACCTACCCCGTGCGCTGACGAGCTTACCCCGCGGAGTGCGAGCGTTTGTGCTCGATGCCGGCTCGCGTGATCGAACGGTCGCCTTCGCGCGCGGCGCGGGGGCACGCGTCGTCCAGCGCGACTGGACGAATTTCGTCGACGCCCGGCGTTTCGCGCTTTCGAAAGTGGAAACGCCGTGGACTTTGATGCTGGACGCCGACGAAGCGCTCGACGACGTACTGCGCGACGCCGTGCTGACCGCATCGCCGCAGCGCGACGCCTATCGCGTCGCTCGGACCACCTATTTTTGCGGAAAGCCGATGCGCATATGGCGCAACGAGCGCCTCATCCGTCTCTTTCGAACCGGCGAGGCGACGCTCGAAGCGCATCCCGCTGCCGCGGAGGACGCACCCCTTCACGAAGCGTGGGCCTCCGGCGGCGAGGTGGGCGAGCTGTCCGGCACGCTGCTGCACTATTCGTATCCGGACCTTGCATCGTATCGCGCGAAATACGCGCGCTACACGAATCTCGAAGCGGAACGGATGAGGCCGTCTCCCGAAGCATGGATTGGCGCCTGCGCAATGGGCCTGGCGCAGTTTGCATGGCTGCTTCTCGCTCGCGGTGCGCTGCTCGACGGCCCGCGCGGCTGGTACGTTGCGTACCGATCGGCGATGTACCCTGCAGTAGCGGCCCGCAAAGCGCTCTTGCGGTGAGCGCGGCGCGTATCGGTCTCGACGCACGATTGACTCGCCAACTCTCCGAGGGCATGCAGACCTACGTACGCGAGCTCGTTGCGCGTCTTCCAGTCGTCGCGCCGGAGTATTCCTACGTGCCGTTTGCGAGCGGCGGCAACTTCGGATTGCGCGAACAGATTGCGCTGCCGCTTTCAATGCGACGGGCCAAACTCGACGTCGTGCATTTTCTCTCGCAATACGTCCCGCTGCTGCTGCCGCGGCGCTTCGTGATGACGATTCACGACCTCATTCACCTTCGGTTTCCGCAATATTTCAAAAGGAAGGTCGGGCCCTATTATGCGACGGTCGTGCGCCGTGCGTGCGCGCGCGCGCAACGCGTCATCACCGACGACGATCGGACGGTCGACGACCTCGAAGAACTGCTCGGCGTCGATCGCGCAAAGGTCCGCGTGATTCCGCTGGGCGTCAACGAGGTCTTCAGCGGGGTCGTGGAGCCGCATACGGCTGCCCGTCCATACTTTTTGTACGTTGGAAATCATCGCGAACATAAGAACCTGGCGACCCTCTTTGCAGCCTGGTCGAACTTGCCGGAGCGGTACGCTATCGATCTCTTGCTGACCGGCCAGGACGATTTCGACGGGGAGCTGCAGGAGCGCAGCAACGCGCGCCGTGCGATCGTGGCGCTCGGAAACGTTTCGGCCGGGCAGCTCGCCAAATACTATGCGGGCGCGTGCGCGTTGGTGCAGCCGGCGTTGCGCGAAGGGTTCGGGCTGCCGATGCTCGAGGCGATGGCGGCAGGCTGCCCCGTCGTCGGCTCGGCCGACGCGGTTCCGCGGGCGCTAAGGTCAGCGGCGCTGAGCTTTCCGACCCGCGACTCTGCGGCGCTAGGGGGCACGCTACAACGCCTGCTGGCCGACGAGGGGCTGCGAGCGCGCACAATTAACCAAGGTCGAGAGGTCGCCGGGCGGCTGACGTGGGACCGGTGTGCACGGGCAACCGCAGACGTCTATTCGGAGATGCTGGAGGAGCGTTGAAGCGAGTCGTTACGTTGCTGGCTCTTTTCGTCGTTGCCGCGGCGCCGAGCGGACACGCCCATTCCACGCGCCCGATTGCAATCGTGATTAACGGCGTCCCGCTTCCTCTCAACCCGCCTGCCCGATTCGAGCACAATACGCTTTTCGTACCCGTGCGCCGCACGATCGAGGCCTTGGGACTTCCGTATCAGCGCGTCGGCCGGGACATTACGACGCAAATCGGTTCAAAGACGGTGATGTTGACGATGGGGAGCGCGATCGCGCAGATCGATCGCGATCGCGTCACCCTGGATTCTCCGCCGCTCGACATTCACGGCGTGCTCTACGTCCCGCTGCGGTTCTTCACCGACGTGCTCGGCGCGCAAGCGCAGTTCGACCGGCGCAGCAATAGCGTCGTAATCGTCGCGCAGCTGATGGGGACGTCGTCGAGCGGCTTATCTGCGGCGGGTCACGGTACGGAACGTTACGGAACCGTGGCGGCCGTCAACGTCGTCTCGGATCCGCCCACGATCACGTTACAGTCCAGCGGCATCGTCAAGACGATCGCCATTGCGCCGAACGCGACCATTGACGTGCAGGACGTGAACGTCAACATCACTTCGCCCGGCGAGCTCGGGGACGTGCGGCCCGGAGACTTCGCTCGGCTCGAGCTGCGCAGGGATGGTCAGGTCAAGCGTGTGGTAGACGAATACGGTTCGCGCAACGGCCACATCGTCGCGCTCGCGAGCAACGAATTCGTCCTCGATAACGGGCAAGTCATCGCTCCCGGCCGCACGACGGAGATCTCCCTCAACGGTAAGGCTGCCTCGTTCGATCAGCTCCGCCCGAACGACCAAGTGACGGTGCGCTATAACGTCGAGACGAACGAAGTACGCGAAATTCTGGCGAGCCGAAGCGTCGCGGCGCAGGCCGGCGGCAACGTCACGATCGCGCACGTCGATACCGATGTGACGCGTCCGCTGCGGGCCGGCGATACGATTCACGTGACGCTCCAGGGCACGCCCGGCGGATCGGCGACCTTCGATATCGGATCGACCGTCGTCGATCAAACGATGACGCAACGCTCGCCCGGCGTCTACGCGGGCGGCTATACGATTCCGCGCGGCGCGAACTTCGACGACGTGGCGTTGATCGGCAGATTGTCGATCGGCAACGCCTCGGCACAAGCCGCGGCGCCGCAGAGCATCTCGGCGTCGAGCCTCGGTCCGGGCATCTCCGATTTCGCACCGGACGAGGGGAGCACGATCAATACGAATCGTCCCGCGGTCTACGCAAGTTTCGCCGCCGAGGCCGTGCCGGTGAATCCATCGAGCGCGCTGCTCTGGATCGACGGCCGCGACGTTACGTCGGAATGCGTCCGAACCGCGCAGTTCATTCAGTACATGCCGGCCTACAGCTATCCCGACGGAACGATCCACGTCACCATTCGGGTCTCCGATCTTGCGGGGAACACGACGACGAAAAACTGGGCGTTCACGATACGGACGCATTGATGTCCGATTGCATCTTCTGTAAAATCGTCGCCGGCGAAATTCCGGCGAAGGTCGTCTATCGCGGCAGCGGCATCGTGGCGATAGAAGATCTCAATCCGCAAGCGCCGACGCACCTGCTCGTCATGCCGGTCGAGCACTATGCAACGCTTCGCGACGTTGCCGTCGCTGCAACTGACGGCGCAGCCTTGAGCGCCGCGTTGATCGAAGTGGCATCCCGGCTCGGAAGCGAGCACGGCGGCGACCGCGGCTTCCGGATCGTCGTGAACACCGGCGCCGACGGCGGCCAAACGGTGGGCCACGTCCACCTGCACGTGCTTGCGGGGCGCGCCATGTCCTGGCCTCCGGGCTAAAAAACCATTTAAATTGACCGCACGCGCGCCGTATGCTACCCTGGCGTAGGCCTTAGCGGGCTTAATTTTTCGTGCTTCGCGCACGGCCGAAAGGGGGGTCGTCAAATATGGAAGTTCGCATCGCACCAGGCGAAACAATCGAGAGCGCGCTGCGTCGCTTTAAGAAGGCAACCCAGAAGGCCGGCATCCTCGCTGAAGCACGCAAGCACGAACACTACGAAAAGCCGAGCGTCCGCCGCAAGAAGAAGTCTGCAGCGGCTCGCAAACGCCGCGCCTAATACCAGGCTATGGGAGCGCTCAAAGACCGCATCGCCTCGGAACTAAAAGAGGCGATGCGCGCTCGCGATCAGCTGCGCCTCGACACCCTCCGCTCGGCTCTCTCCGGCTTCACTTATAAGCGCACCGAAGGTGGACGGGAGCTCTCGGACTCCGACGAGCTCGACGTCGTCCGCCGGCTCGTCAAACAGCGTACCGACGCCGTGGGCGAATACGAAAAGGCCGGGCGGCCGGACCTCGCCGATAAAGAGCGCGCCGAGCGCGAGATTCTGCTCGTTTATCTGCCCGCGCAACGCTCGGCTTCGGAGATCCGCGAGATCGTCCAAAGCGTCCTGGCCGAACTTCCGCCGGAGTCGCGCAATGCGGGCGCGGTGATGAAAGTCGTCATGCCGCAGTTGAAGGGCCTCGCGGACGGCAACCTCGTCCGTCAAATCGTCACCGAAGAGCTACAGGCGTAACCTTCGCCGTCGCGCAACGGTAGCAACCGGCATGAGGAAATTGCGCCTGCCGGTCTGGCTCTGCTTCGGCCTGCTGCTCGCCGGCGGCTCGAGCCTGGCCGCCGGACAGACGCTGGGGCGCCCGATCGTGGTGGTGCCGATCGACGGGACGGTCGACGATGGGATGGCCCATTTAGTCGAGCGCTCCGTCGCGGAAGCGAATCAAGAACACGCGCGCGCGATCGTGCTCGACGTCAACAGCCCCGGCGGTCTGGTCGAGGCGGCCTTTTCCATTCGTGACGCGCTCTTCTCCGCTCAGGAGCCGGTCTATGCGTACGTCAACGGACGCGCCTATTCAGCGGCGGCGCTGATCACGCTGACGGCGAGCCGCATCATCATGGCGCCCGGCGCGTCGATCGGTGCCGCCGAACCGATTCCGGCGACGGTTAAAACGATCTCGGCGCTACGTGCCGAATTCGAGTCGACCGCCGAGCGCAACAAACGCGATCCGAAGATCGCCGCCGCGATGGTCGACAAGAACGTCGATCTTCCGCAATATAAGCGCACCGGCACGATCCTCACGTTCAATACCAACGATGCCGTGCACTCCGGCATCGCGTCGGGAACCGCGCCGACCTTCGACGACGCGATATCCGAGCTGAACTTGAGCGGCGCGCCGCGAATCGGTGAGTCCTTTTCGTGGGCCGAGGCGATCGCGCGATTCGCGACCGACCCGGTTGTCAGCGGCATCCTGCTTAGCATCGGGATGCTTGGGCTTTTGGTCGAGATGCAGACGTTGCACGCCATCGCTGGGGTCATCGGAGTCGGTGCATTAGCGCTCTTCTTTGGAAGTCACGTCTACGCCGGCTTTTCCAACGGCTTCGTCGCCGTGCTGGCTCTGCTGGGGCTTCTGGGCATCCTTTGGGAGCTGCACGTCGTGCCCGGCCACGGCGTTCCGGGCATTCTGGGAGGCGTCGCACTCTTTGCGGCGGTCCTCTTTGCCTTCGGCTTGCCGTTCTTCTTCGTCGGGATCGAAACGATTGCGACTGCGATCGTGCTGACGGTCATCGTCTTTACGCTCGTCGTGCGCGCCGTTCCGCAAAATGCATGGGCGCAGCGGCTCGCACTCGTCGCGGCGCAGGGGCCCGACTACGTTGCGAGCGCCGATTATCGCGATCTTCGCGGACGCCTTGGCACCGCGGTCAGCTTCCTGCGTCCGGCGGGAATCGCCTCGATCGACGGCCGTCGCGTCGACGTCCTCACAGAGGGCGAATTCATCGCTCAGGGAACCCCAATCCGCGTCGTGCGCGTTGAAGGCGCACGCGTCTTCGTTGAACCGGCCGCAGGATAGGAGAAATACATGATAGCCGTTAGCGGCGCGATCATCATCATCATCGCGCTCATCATATTTTTCGTGTTTCTCTACTATTTTCCGATCGGGCTCTGGATTCGAACGATTGCGGCCGGCGTGCCGCTCGGCATTATTGCTTTGGTGCGGATGCGGTTGATCGGGATACCGCCCGGCGTCATCGTGACGAACTACGTTCGTGCGCGCAAGGCCGGTCTGAACCTGACGGTCGACCAGATGCAATCGCACTACCTCGCCGGCGGCAACGTCGAGAACGTTACGCTCGCGATGATCGCGGCGCAGCGCGCGCAGATTCCGTTGGAGTGGCAGCGCGCCGCTGCGATCGATCTCGCCGGTCGCAACGTGCTCGAGGCGCTGCAGACATCGGTAACTCCTAAAGTCATCGAAACGCCGATTTTTCAGGGCGTGGCACAGAACGGCATTC
>DASXGO010000147.1:0-6831 GCA_036489055.1 Candidatus Cybelea sp.
CGTACTTCTGGAAATGACGTTGCGGTTCGCGGTCTGTGCCGGTCTGGCTGCGGTCTTGGTCGCTTGCGGTGGGAGCGTCGCGCCGCAAACGAGCCCGGAGCTGTCGCTGCCGCCTGCATTTGCACTCGCGGGTATGCCGTCGCCGCAATCGCAGCGGGTGAAGCAGCGATCGTGGATGTCGCCGGCCGCGAAGAGCATCAAGAGACTGCTCTACGTCGCCGGTACGCTCACCAATACCGTCTACGTGTACGACTATAAGACCCGCGCACTCGTCGGTCAGCTTACGAACCTGAGCTTCAACCAGCCCGAGGGCGAATGCGTGGACAAGCAGGGTGACGTCTGGATCACTAACTGGCAGGGAAAGTCGGTGATTGAGTACGCCCACGGCGGAACGGATCCAATACGAACGCTGAAGCTCGCGAAGTTTCAAACCGCGTGTTCGATCGATCCGACCACGGGCAATTTGGCAGTCGGCACGTTCTACGGCGAACTTGCGGTGTGGAAGCACGCCAAAGGCGAGCCGACGAATTATAGCTCAGGTAAGTGCCCGTACATGTGGGGACCGGGCTACGACAACGGCGGCAACCTTTTCGCCGAAGCCGAAGTAACCAGCACCGTCTTCATTTGCGAACTTGCACACGGTGCTACGTCGCTGCAGGTCGTACCGATGGACTGGACGATCAACTTCGGTGCCGACGCGATGTGGGACGGCAAGTACATGGCGTTTGCCGATCAGGCGTTCGGTGGCGGGCAAATCGGTGCGGGCCTCTATCAAGCGACGCTCACTGCGGAAGGCCTCACGCTCGCTGGTTCGACTCCTCTCGACGATCCGTGCTACTACGGCTACACCGACGTCATCCAGCCGTTCATAGTCGGGCGCAAGAACACGCCCCGGAACGATCGGCAAGGGACCGTCGTTATCGGCAGCAACAATCCGTGTCTCAAGGTCGTTGACTACTGGTCCTACCCGACCGGCGGCACGCCGACAACGGCCATCCATACGCCCGACAAGGTCGTCATGGGGTCCGTGGTAAGCATCAAAGAGTGATGTGCACGCGGTTGCGCCGGCTGCTGTGCTTTGCCGCGATTTCGACGGGTTTCGTTGCCTGCACGCACTCGAACTACATGCCCAACGTCATCCAGCTGACGCCGAGCGGAAGCTCGACCAATCCCGCCCCCGAATCGATCGCGCGTTCGTTCAGGTTGACGGCGGTGGAGGACGGGTACGATTCGGAGTTCACCGCCGACACGGTCGTCGGAACGTGCTGGGTCGTGCAGGCGCCGGTTACGACCGGCGGCGCTTGGACGGTCGTTCCGCAGGGCAGTACGTGCTCGAAGCTCGACACCGAGAAGATCCAGGTTAAAGACCAGAAGGGCAACGTCGCCGCCACCTACATACGCTCGACGCGCTGACGGCCCGTTTGAATACGGGTGGGGTGTGGGAGAACGTGGAGGTGCTGGAGTCCGCGTCCCGCTACTGGGATGGTTTCGCCTGCTCGCCTGAAAATGCGGCCAAAGCTCGACGGGCGGTAACGCGTTTTGCCTCGATGTGGCTCGCGCGAACCGACCTCTGGGATTTCGAGCTGGCGGTTGGTGAGGTACTCTCTAACGTCGTTCAACACGGGCGAACCTACTGGATCGCCGTGCACTGTTATCTCGATGACGATCGGCTTGTAACGGAGATACAGGATTACGGTGAGGGTTTCACGCTCCCGCAACGGTTCGAGCGGCCCCCGCAGGGCGCGTTACGCGGCTACGGCTTGTTCCTCATGCACACGTTGCTGGACGAGCTCGAATTCTTAGACTGCGGCCGGCACGTACGGCTGGTAAAAAAGTTGTCTCAGTCGCTGCCGTTCCAACGATGATCGGCTTCGGGCGGGTGCTCGTGACCGCACTCGTGACAGGCCACGATCGCTGCGGTCGTCTTTTCTTCTAACGTAAGCTGCTTATCGAGCAGCCGGTCTTTCTTCTCGGGGGACGGTGCGTCGTCGACCTCTTTTTCGGCGCGCGCCTTCTCTTCCGCGGCTTCGCGCAACTCATAGATGGCATCGATTTTTCGCTTGGATTGATCCATGCATCGGCCCTCCTGGAGGCCCTTGCTTACTCACCGCACGACGGCGCCTCCTTTTAGCGTTCTTCACGGTGGAGGGAAGAGGCTCGACCGGCCTAAGGTTAAGCCATGCGTCTTGCTTCGCGCCCGATCCGGGCGTTTATAGTTACATCGCTTGCCGCGATTGCGGCGGGCTGCGGCAGTGGTGGAGCGGTCAGTTCTGCGCCGCAACTCCCGGATTTCGGCGCTTCGAGGCCGCTGACCAGCCAAAAAATCAAGCACATCGTTATCGTCGTTCAAGAGAACCGCTCGTTTAACGATCTATTTTACGGATATCCGGGCGCCAAGACGTCGAAATACGGTTACGACAGCGACGGCAAGCGCGTCAACGTCTATCCGATCGGGCTAGAGACGTCGTGGGACATCGACCACAGCTCGTGGTCATTCTTTGACGCATGTAACGGCACGGGCAGCATTCCCGGCACCGACTGCAAAATGAACGGCTTCAATAAAGAGTCGGTCGGCTGCGGCGGCCGCAGCGATCCGTGTCCGACGAAGTATCCGCAGTACGCGTACGTGCCGCACGCCGAGACGAAACCGTACTTTTCGATCGCCAATCAGTTCGTGTTGGCCGACCAGATGTACGCCTCGAATTTCGACGGGAGCAGCTTCATCTCGCACCAATACATCATCTCAGCACAGGCCGAATCGGCGGTGAACTATCCGTTCGGTAGTTGGGGCTGCCCCGGCGGCTCCGGCGACCAAGTCGAAGAAGTCGGGCAGCAGCGCCAGATACCTGCCGGATACGAAATCGTCTGTTGGGATCCGACGACGCTCGGCGACGAGCTCGATACCGCCGGCATCTCATGGGCCTACTATGCGACCGCATACGGCAGCAATTATCCTGGTATCTGGAGCGCCTATCAGGCGATCAAGCATATCTATTACGGCAACGACTGGAATAAGGACGTCATCAGCCCGCCCTCGCAGTTCTTGAAAGACGTTCAAGCCGGCAAACTGCGAACCGTGAGCTGGGTGACGCCGACGTGGGCGAACTCCGATCATGCGGGCTCCGGCTCGAAGACCGGTCCCTCGTGGGTCGCGTCGATCGTCAACACGGTCGGCCAATCGAAGTATTGGAACGATACCGCGATGTTCATCTTCTGGGACGATTACGGCGGCTGGTACGATCGCGAACCGCCGGCATACGTCGACTACGACGGCTTGGGCATGCGAATTCCGATGCTGATCGTGTCACCCTTTGCAAAGCAAAACTACGTTTCGCACGTACATTACGAGCACGGCAGTATCCTGAAGTTCGTCGAAGACGAGTTCGGCCTGGGACGCCTCTCGGCGAGCGACAAGCGGGCAACGTCGCCGGCGCAAGACTGCTTCGACTTCAGCGGTCCGCCGCGCAAGTTTAAGAAGATCCCGTCGGATTTAAGCGTCGACTACTTCCTGAAGCAGCCGCTGGACAACCACATACCCGACGCGCAGTAGGAGTTGTGTCGCCCTTCGACAGGCTCAGGGTGACACGGTGACTAGATCCTAGTAACAGGGTGGCTAGATCCTGAACATCTGCGCGAACTTGTCGAGCAGCTCCGGGTCGCCTTTGATCCTAACGAGGCGCTTTGCGATTGCTTGTGCCGGCGTGACTTCGTGCGCCATCAGTAAGCGCATGGCCGGCCCGGTTTCGATAACGAGATCGGGCTTTTCGATCGGGCCGCGTCCGACGAGGATGGTGCCGTCGCGCACGCGGGCGTGCACCTCGATCGGGCCTAACCGCAGAAGATAGGTTACCTTCGTTTTACGGGCGGCCTCCGGACGGAACGTGGTGCGGAGGGCCATCACGATCGAATCTTCGGTGACCGTTTCGTCCGGGCGGGGGTCGCCCAAATACTGCGCGCCCCAGCGCCCCAACGCCATCACGGCTTCCTCGAGCGCGCGGCCGTCCTCCGTTAGTTCGTAGGCGACGCCCTTGGCCGGCCTCTCGAGAAGACGGCGACGCACCAGCTCGCTATCCTCCAGCTCGTTCAAGCGAGCCGTCAAGATATTGGTCGGAATCCCAGGAAGACCGCGTTGAATTTCACTGAAGCGCTTCGGCCCGACGAGCAGATCGCGTACGATGAGCAGCGCCCAGCGCTCGCCGACGAGCTCCAGCGCCCGGGCGAACCCGCAATACTGCCCGTAACTTCGTTTAACGGCAACCGTCACGAGGACATTATAGCAACTATCAACCATCTTAGCAACGCTACTTGTTTTTTACAAGTGAATGTGCTACTTTGTCACCCTGACCCCAATCGCCACAGAAAGGACCGCACCGTGCCGAGCATCACTCCATTCCTCTGGTTCAACGGTCAGGCCGAAGAAGCGGCCGAGTTCTACGTGTCGATCTTCAAAGACTCGAAGATTACCGACGTCAGCCGTTACGGCGAAGCCGGTCCCGCGGCGGCCGGCACGGTGATGACGGTCGACTTCGAGCTCGACGGTCAACCCTTCATGGCGATCAACTCGCCGTCGGACGATCCCGCGCCCCCGAGCGACGATTTCTCGCAAGGTAAAATCGCGCTCTTCGTTACCTGCGACACTCAAGCCGAGCTCGACGCGCTCTGGGAGAAACTTTCGGACGGCGGCCAAAAAATGCCGTGCGGATGGGTCGCCGATCGCTACGGCTTCGCGTGGAATATCGTCCCGCAAGGACTGCGCGACGTCCTCGGCGGCGACGACGAAGGGCGCTCGCAGCGCGCGATGCGCGCCATGCTCCAAATGGGCAAACTCGACATCGACGAGCTCCGTCGCGTCTACAACGCTTAATCGTTTTAAAGAAGAGAGGATAACGTGAAACACCCGGTCATGCATTTCGAAATCATGGGGCACGACGCGCCGAAGCTGCGCAGCTTCTACGCTGACGTCTTCGGCTGGAACGTCGCCGCTCCGATCCCCGGCTCTCCCATCGACTACAGCCTCGTCCAGCCGGTGCCGAACTTCCAACGCGGCATCAGCGGCGGCATCGGTGAGGCGCCCGAAGGCTACGACGGCCACGTCACGTTTTACGTCGTCGTCGACGACGTCGAAGAGGCGTTCGCCAACGTCGAGCGGCACGGCGGTACGCGCATGATGGGCCCGGACCAAGTCCCGAACGGCCCGATCATCGGTCTCTTCAAAGACCCCGACGGTCGCACGATCGGCTTGGTTAATCCGAGCGAAGACGACATGCGCAGCGCGCCGATGTCGCTCGCAGCATTCGTGTTCTTCAACGGCCGGTGCGCCGAGGCGCTCGAATTCTACAAGAACGTATTCGACGGCAGCTACGAGATTCACATGAAGGACGGCGACACGGTGCACTATGCTAAGTTCGCCGCTCCCGGCATCGCGTTCGAAGCCGCCGATGGATCGTCGAAGAGTCCCGTCAACCCTGATGACGGCAACGTCTCGCTCTCGCTCGACATACCCGACGCCCTACGCGCGGCCAAGATCGTCAAGTCGCTCGCCGAAGGCGGCACGATCAAGCACGAGTTCGGCGATGTGGAGTGGGGCGGCAAGTTCGGCGTCGTGCACGATCGCTTCGGCACCGAATGGTTCGTCTCGGCGCCGTGAAGGCGACGCAATAACGGCGTCAAGCGGAGGCGCGAGATTGCGAGCGGAAGACGCCGATATGTCTTCCGCTCGTTGCGCTGTCATCGAAGGCGGCGCCGTCTTCGAGAGCGGCCATCGAGCCTGCAGCGTCATGCACGACCATCGGCACGGGCCGCGCTTCGTGACGATCGTGCTCGAGGGCGCGTACGTCGAAGTCCGGAACTGCGTCGCCGAAGTCTGCAAGCGCGGCAGCTTGATGGTTCACGATGCGGCCGAGGAGCATGCCGACCGGTTTACGTCCGACACGCGCTGCCTGAACGTCGAGCTTCCGCACGCGATGGGCACGGCAGCCCCACGTGGCAACGTCGCGCTCGTGAACCCGGCTTTGCGCGATGCGGTCGAGGACGTCGTGCGTTCGTTCTATCGCGGTTCGCTCGAACTGTCGCCCGCCGTCGAACGGATGCAACGGGCGTTATGCGCGGGGTCGCAACCCACCGATGAGCCGCCGTTGTGGCTGGGCAAAGTCATGGACGCGTTTCCATGGACCGAGCCGGTGCCGATTCGCGAGGCGTCGGCGATGGCGGGTCTGCACGAGACGCACTTCAGCCGCGCCTTCCGCCGTCACGTCGGGATGACCGCAAATGAGTATCGCATGCGCGCACGCCTGCGCGTCGCCTCGCAGCTGCTGCTGAGCACCTCGGACTCGCTCGCGCGCGTAGCGCTGGGCGCCGGCTTCAGCGATCAGAGCCATCTTACGCGCGCCTTTACGCAGCAGCTCGGCCTCGCGCCGGCCGAGTACCGCCGGACCTTCGCGCGCTAATAATCGTCAAGACGCCGCAACGCAGCTGAATTAGGCTTGCGATTGTGATCTGCAACGCAGCCATTCTTATGACGCAGCTCGCGGCCGCATCGGGCGGTCGCGCCTGGAATTCGGTCGCGGAAGTCTCGGCCACCGGCCGCGTGACGAGCGCGGGTCTGCGCGGGGCGGCGCAGCTCGATAGCGACGTGCGCGACGGACGTTACGCCGCGCGCTTTCGGTTACCGGTCGAGGGGAAGAGTGCCGAAGTCTACGACGGCCGGACGGTATGGTCGCGTGACATCTCCGGCGGCGTGCATCCGTACGACGCATGGTATCCGCGAGCACGGGCGGTCACGCAACGCTTTCTCACACGGCGCGAATATCTCGATCCTTCCGCTGCCGCCAG